>NZ_KI912152.1:278191-451483 GCF_000517105.1 Fischerella sp. PCC 9605
GGAATGGACTCGGAATCATTCGCAAGGACTCACATTATTTGGAAATAAGTTGAGGCTCCCATCAGCGGAGGGAAGCAAGGGCACAAGGTAGTTTCTTCAAAGGATACTTATGTACTACACTCGGCTAGGAATACACTTCATGTGTTGCTGAAGAAGGTTAAGTTCCAGGCTCAACACGGGCGATCGCAACTTACCTATTTAAGAGCGCGAAGTTTCGGTTTCGTCTGGTAATCTATGCCATCAAATATGTTGTCGCCTGGGAGGTGCTGAGGTATTTCTACTCTTCTAAGCCCCAGACTCGGATCTGGATTTTTTCGATTCGCGATCGCGCCACAACTCAGGCTCGATAAGCCTAGATATCTTGAGTTTTCGGAGATAAGTACAACGAAAGTGGCTTGAAACTGCAATTTAGTTCTATAACTGTAAAGTTTTTTGGTAAATTGCGAGAATGCAGGCTCGTGCTGCGATAAAGAGATTAGATAACAAATTTGCTGTTGAACTAATGGTTGGATAGCAAGGTTCAAAGAGAATTATTAATTACTAACGATGGATAACCCACCATATTAGAAGACGAATAACGCAATAACGAGGATGGCTCTATTACTGCGACCTTCACTATTCCAACAGAAATAGAAGCCTTCGTTAGTTTGCCAGAAAATATTTGATGTATTCGAGACACGCCATCAAAAGGAGAAACATCATGATGGATATTTTGTCGCAAGCCCGACGATTTGGCCCAGCCGGCCTATTTGCGGTAGGGCTGCTAGCTGCCGTCCTTTCCTCTGTCTCACTTGCTGCAACCTCCGCCAACGAGCTGATGCTGATTAATGTGCAAACCAACAAATGTCTTACTATTGCTGGGGGAGTAAGTACCGAAAACAACGTCGAGGCACTCCAATATGACTGCGACAGCGACCCATCGCGCCGTTGGATGATAACTGATGTGACCGGCACGGGTGTTTATCAGATTAGGAATGTGCAAACCAACAAATGTCTCACTATTGCCGGGGGAAGAAGTACAGAAAACAACGTAACAGCCCTTCAATTTGATTGCGACAGCGATCCGTCGCGCCGTTGGAGAATAACCGATGTGACCGGCGCCGGTGTTTATCAGATTAGGAATGTGCAAACCAACAAATGTCTCACTATTGCCGGGGGAAGAAGTACAGAAAACAACGTAACAGCCCTTCAATTTGATTGCGACAGCGATCCGTCGCGCCGCTGGACGCTGAGAGTGAAGCTGTAGCTCTCATCTCGTTTCAACAACTATCGGCTAAAGTGGTTTTTCCAAAGGTAGGCGTCACCGTGCCAAACCGGAAAAATTGTACGCCAAGGCTGAAACTAAGATGGGGTAAGCTTTTCAAGAACTGCTTTCTACCATAAAATTAGTGAGAAAACTATGGTTGGCATGAAACCGAGATACGTGTAATTTCCTGCAAGATAGCCTGAAAACTCTTTCCCTGCATAGGTTTGAAAATTTGCTACATCAGAGTCAAAAAAACCGTTATTTACAACGCAAAATCAAGCCTTTTGAGGGCATCTTGCAGGTTTTTACAGCCATCTCGGTGCAATGCCAAATAGGTGTAAATTGGCTAACTAACGATGACTAGGATTTCATTCACAATTGTCACTATTAACCCCGACCGCGCAAGAAAGGCATTGAGCCGAGATCCGCGCGAAAACGGAAATAGTGACTGAAAATCCTTGATTTTTCGTCATCTTTAATGGCACTAGGTACAAAGAAGTGACAAATTATCAAACCTAGATGGGAGAATGATTTTCAGCCCTAATTTCCGAATATGCAGCTATCTCGGCTCAATGCCTAGATGGTGGCTACCGCTACATATACTACTGTGTAGCACAAACCGTAGTCACCACCAGTCGTAGTCAATATTGGGGATATGGTAGTCATGGATTGGTTATCTATTTATTTATATAGATGGTGACTACCGCGACATATACTACTGTGTAGTGCAGAGCGTAGTCACCAGCAGTCGTAGTCAATATTGGGGATATGGTAGTCATGGATTGGTTATCTATTTATTTATATAGATGGTGACTACCGCGACATATACTACTGTGTAGCACAAGCTGTAGCCACCATCGATGGTAGTCGATATTGGGTTGGGTGGTAGTCATGGATTGATTTATCTATTTATATATATCGGTGGTGACTACGGGGATATAAGTTGGTCGTATTGGTCGGGGATGAAGAAGAATGAGTCTCGGTGGACGCTCGACAGCCTCGGGTCGCCGCATGTAGCCACCATCGATGGTAGTCATATTGGGAAATTGGTAGTCATGAATTGATTAATCTATTTATATATAGGTGGTGGCGTCAGGGCTACGAAGTTTGGAGTAGCGATCGCCCTTCAACAACAGCACTCTTGATTGGAACAAACAAAACTGCTCCTGTGTGTCATCAATTCGGTCTATTTTGGAATCACCTCAAATATCTTTTGAGAGCGATAAAAACAAACATCAAATTCCATGAAAAAGTTAGCTTGTCCTAACAAGAGTGGTATCTGAGTAGCCTGCGTCCAAGCAAATACCAACCTAACACTCGGAAATTGCCCAACAGTAGCAGATAAAATTAACACTCGTGCTTCAAACTGAGCTAAGTTACCTGATAATTGAAGCATGGTTGTTTGCTGTTCCCAAACTGCTCCTAATTCAACTCCAACTTGATAGGGAAGAACATTTACCATTGCTCCTGTATCCAAAAGCCCAATAACTTTCTGTAATTTTTCCCTATAATTCAACGTCAGTGGCAAAAAAGGCTTGAAGCTTGCTTCTGCCAAACTGCTATCAGTTGAAACAAAAGAATATCTTGCTGGGTTACTCATGATTTAAGGAAGTTTCGGCATTCAAAGCCTCTAACATGATATTGGCCGCCTCTACTGCGTCGTAGGGAGACCAAACGGGATAGGACGCACCAGACTTTATCAGATTATTTTCTTCGTTTGCTAGCTCGGCAGCCAAAAGTTGAATAACTTGAAGTTTATCTACGCGATTAAGTCTGCGTAATTGTTCCACTAACTCAGTAGATACCATTGTTAACAAGTGCGTGTTTACTGATTTGATATCAATATTTAGGATAACCTGTAAAATCATTATTTTGCTTGGCTTGTAACTGGAGTTTAGACTAATACCATTTCTGCATGAAGCTGCGCGAAATTATTCACAAGGGTGTATTTGGAAAAAGTGTAATGGGTCTGAGATTGCAAGTGGAGATCAAAGAAAGCCGAGAAGAATTAGAAAAAGCGGTGAAATATGCAGTAGAAGCGAGTAGTAAAGAAAGATTACAAATGCTCTACTGGTTAAAAACAGGTCAAGTAAAAAGCAGGCGATCGCTAGCACAACGATTAGGAACAGATGAAGCAACAATCACGCGATGGTTGAAAAAATATCGCTCAGGGGGATACAAAGGGTTATTGGAAGTGAAAGTCGCACCAGGGAAAGAGCCGATGGTGAGGGGAGAAAATTTAGAACGCTTAAAACAAAGATTGTGTGAACCAGAGGGATTTAATAGTTATGGCGAGATTCAACAATGGCTCAGCACCGAACTAGGAGTGAATATCGCTTATAAAACGGTATACCAGTTAATACGCTACAAACTGGGTGCGAAGCTAAAAGTACCACGTCCTTCAAGTGGTAAACAACACCCACAAAGTCAGTCCCACTTTAAAAAAAACTGCCTCTAGCATTCAAATATTTACAAGATGAGTTTGGAGAAGGTCAGCGACTGAGATATCTGTGTCAAGACGAAACTCGCTTAGGATTAAAGACGATTACGGGACGTGTGATTACTGCTTGTGGTGTCAAACCTATAGGTTTGAGCCAATGGCAACGGGATAATTTTTATTTGTATGGTGTTGTCGAACCTTTAACTGGTTACAGCTTTTTTTACGAGTTCTCCCACCTGGATGGTGATTGTTTTCAAAAATTTTTAGAGATGGTATCTGCTGATCTAGGTGAGGATGTGGCTGTGATTCAGTTTGACCAAAGCTCTTTCCACAAAGTCAAAACTCTGGATTGTCCCGAAAATATTATTCCGATTTTTCAACCTCCACATTCTCCAGAACTCAACCCCATTGAAAGGTTTTGGCAATTTCTCAAAAGCCAATTGCAATGGGAAAATTGCAAAACATTGACTCAATTGCGTCACAAGTTAGCTGAAATCTTAGAACACATTACACCAGACATCATTATTTCTCTTACTTCTTACGACTTTATTCTGGAAGCTTTATTTAGCGCAGCTTTATAAAGAATTGGTATTAGTCGTCTCCTTATTTCTGACTAGACGCAATGTGTTTCTTAAGAGCACCCTACTGGCGGCGCACCGCCCGTTATGAATGGAAGAAACAGTACCAGTTGCGACTGGTGAACAGATACATTATTAAATGTCCTGACAGTAAAAACCGGAGCGACAATAGTGCATTTTGTTGTCTGTTTAGGAGCATGGTTCTGGGCGTGATGGTTATGGAATTGGTGAAGGAGTTTAGATACTCCTATCCCTATGAAGAGATTATTTTGTAGAACCCACCCAGGTCAGGACTTATATATAGTATCTTGTCATCTGGAGAGCATAAATGAAATTATCGCCTGACCATGATAGGAAAAAGCAGCCACCGAAGAAAGTGCAAAACCCGATTGACAACGACTCCTTTAACTTGAAGCAAATAAACCCAAATGCAGCTGGGATTGATCTAGGTAGTGGAGAACATTGGGTGTGCGTACCACCAGAGCGAGCACAAGTGAATGTTCGTCGATTTGGTTGTTTTACCCCCGACTTAATGCTGATGGCGAACTGGTTAACAGAGTGTGGGGTAACAAGTGTGGCAATGGAGGCAACGGGAGTTTACTGGATTCGGTGTATTTCAAATCTTGGAAGCTTCTGGATTTGAAGTCAAACTGGTGAACGCCCACCACGTGAAAACGGTACCAGGACGTAAAAGTGATGTTAAAGATTGTCAGTGGTTGCAACAACTACACACTTATGGCTTGTTGTCAGGGTCGTTTCGTCCTGATGACAAAGTTTGCGCGAGAGTGATTACATTCGGCAACGAGACACCTTAATTCAAAGTGCAAGCACTCACGTGCAGCGAATGCAAAAAGCGCTGATCCAGATGAACCTGCAACTATCGCAAGTGATTAGCGATATCACAGGACTAACAGGAATGTCGATGATCCGAGCAAAAGTTGGCAGGAGAACGAGACCCGCAAGTTCTAGCTGCGATGAAAGACCCACGTATCAAAAGTAGCACTACGGAAATAGCCAAAGCTCTGACGGGAGATTACCGTAGTGAACATCTATTTATCCTTCAACAAGAATTAACCCTCTACGAAGTTTACCAGCAACAAATTGTTGCCATAGACCAACAGATTGAGCAGTGTCTGGCTAATTTCGATACTTTGGCACAACAAGACCCTCCTCAACGAAAGGGAAAAAAGCGGAAAAAGCATTTTGGCAACGAGCCAGCATTTAATTTGCATGCTCATCTTTACCGAATCACTGGTGTAGACTTTACCCGTATTGATGGGCTTAATGTCCTTACTGTACAAACAAATAAGATCGGAAGTCGGACTTGACCCAACTCGTTTTCCTACAGTCAAGCACTTTACTTCTTGGTTAGGGTTATGCCCTGGTCAAAAAATTACTGGTGGTAAGAACAAAAGTTCTCAAACTCGTCAAGTTATTAATCATGCAGCAAACGCGTTTCGTATGGCTGCGATGTCTCTCAAATTTAGTCGTTCGGCGTTGGGGGCTTTTTTCCGACGCTTACGTTCTCGCTTAGGCGCTCCAAAAGCTATTACTGCCACTGCACATAAGTTAGCAAGGCTATTTTACCAGATGTGGAGCAGTGGTAGTGAGTATGTTGACCCAGGTATGGACTACTACGAGCAGCAGTATCACGAGCGTGTGCTCCACAACCTCAAGAAAAAGGCCCAGTCTTTGGGTTTTGAACTGGTTGCTCAATCAAATGCCACCGAATGTTTTTGTTGAGCGTATTCATCGGTGGCGATCGCACTTCTGGAAAACATCCCACTCACACCATCTCTTACAATCCTTGCTACATAAGCTTTACGCAAAGTGTTTCTTGAGAGCAGCCCCACCGGCGGCGATCGCCACCCGTTATGCATGAAAGAAACTTTATTGGCAAAGCTTGTGAGCGATGAAGAGGTATATTTATCTTGTGTCCTGACAGTTAAAACTGGCATTTGCTTGGTGCATAAAATGCCCGAGCGCGGAGCGTAGTTCTGGGTTTTATGGTTATGACATTGGTGAAGGAAAATATTTCCTATCCCGTTTGAGAGATTATCTACATATTACCAACCCAGGTCAGGACATCTTCAAATAAATTATATCAGGGTTGCAACGATATGAAATTGCCACCTAAGCAAACGAATAATCAGGTTGAATTAAGCCGCCAAAGCCTTAACAGGTGACTATCGTACGGAACATTTGTTTGTTTTAAAACAAGAGTTAACTTTGTACGAAGTTTATCAGAAAGAGATTACTGCCATTGACATCGAAATTGAGAAATGTCTAGCTAATTTTGAACCTAAAACTATTGGTTCTTCAGTACTTGTTATGCTAAACTAATAGCTAATATACCAATTGAATAAGCATCTAAGACGGAAATTATCAAAGTTTCTAAATCCATAAGCGGAGCGTTTAATAAGTTTAAGTTTGTTATTAATGCCTTCAGCAGCACCACTAGTTGTCCGATTATCAAAGTAAGCAATAATTTCATCAAACCAACGGATAATAGTATTGTTACTTTTGGGAAAATATTTTTTAGCTCTCGACAACCACATACCCAGTTTAAATACTTCTGTATACCAATCATTTGTCTGATTAAAGATTCTTCTAATTTTCTCTTTTAATTCATGCATTACTTTGAGAGTAGGAGACACATTTTTCACTTGGAGCAGTTTATTTATTTGCTCTTCGTTTAAGTCTTTCTCATTTTAAGTAAGACGTACTTGCTTTTCTTTAACCCCTCTAATCTTTTTTCATATTCAGCCTTTTTTGATGATGATTGCACTTTTTTAATTAACTCTTCTGTGTTTCGTTTTTCTCGTTTTCTCTGTGTATCTAGCTCCTGATTAATCTGTGTCATCACGTGAAATCTATCTGCAATTACTTGAGCATTCGGCATTAATTATGTCACCAGATTTTTGTAACCTTGCCACAAATTTATACTTACTTCCTCTATTTGCTTTAAGACATCAGTCCCCCATTCTATAAGGGTTTTCTTTATTATTTCCTGTGTGCGTTCGCTTAACAGAGCAATTAGTTTAGATGTGTCTAAATCTATTAATACCGCACAGTAATTACCTTTTCCCTTAACTAGAGCTATTTCATCGATTCCAAGTCTTTTTAATTCCGATTGGAGTGGGTAAGAGTGATCCATAGTGCGATTCGTTGATGGCTGAATCGTAATAAATAAGTCATCCAGGGGTTAACGCTTAAACCACTCATCTACAACACTACTTACCGCGTTGCACATATCATAGGGCTTTAGATTTACTTTATAAATCAGTTCTAAAAATTTAGATGAAATTCATGAAACGATTTACTTGTGAAGCAGTATTATTTGACCTGGATGAAGTGCTGCTGAACTCTAATGCTTGTAAGGTACTAAATTATGAACAATGATTATGTCATCAGTCAAAAAGAAGTTATACGGCAGATAAAGGATAGTATCCAGAAAGGGCAAGGTAGGGCAAGTTTTGTTAAGATGCGAAGTGATTACGAAAACGACGACGAAACTTGCCTAACATCAGTAGCCTTTATATCAAAAGATATTGCAAAAGCAATATCAGAAAAGATAATTCAACCATTAAAAAACATAGAACCAGATCACTTCTACTACTCTCATGAGTTACTGCATTTGACTATTAAGAATATACGAACTGTATATAAGCCGCTTCTTTTTAATGAATCAGATGTAGTTAAAGTTAGTCAATTATTTACAGAGATAGTACCAGCTTTCAAATTCTTAACTTTTACCTTTGAAGATTTGATTTTGTTTCCAACGAGTGTTTCCCTAATAGGTTACTGCAACGAAGCATTAAGAAATTTAGTTTTAGCGCTGGATTCTGGGTTAAGGAAAATTAGTGTACCAGATAACAAGAAGTATTTCTCTGATACTGTATTTTTTGGAAACATAACCCTGTGCCGATTAACTCATGAGCCGAGCTTGTCATTTCAGAATAAAGTAAAAGACTTGGAGAACATTTATATTGGAGCAGCTGATGTCCAAACAATACACTTAATCACATGCAATTCTGTTTGTAGTACTAAAACCAGAAAAATTATAGGCACTTATCAGTTAAGCTAAAAGCTGTTGTCGCGTTTCACGCTGTTTGGGTTCTTCCCAGCTTTTGACACTGTTGGCGAAAGTGTTACAAGTTATCTTACAGGTGTGTTGCATACATTCAGGAGCAACGACAAATTCAAGGTTTGAGTATCTGTAATTTATTTGATTACACATATGTAGTACATTCGCCAACAGTATCAGATACGTGCAAATTGGGACACGTTGTAAAGTTTTGTAAAGTAAATTGTCAAAAACCTTGATTTACCGTCGTTTCACAACAACGACGAACAAATCGCCTCTATTCTTAACAGCCGAGGTTTAGTTAGTGGAAGGGGTCGTGCTTTTACTGCAAAGTCAGTTGCTTGGATTCGCTTTAAATCAGATATTAAAAGACCTTGGAGTGACCCTAAAGTGGCGAAAAATGTGGGAATCACCCCAGATGGTTATTATTCCACCAGCGCTTTGGCTAAAAAATTAGGTGTAGGCATACATACCATCTACTATTGGCGAGATAAGGGAGCTATCGAGGTGATCCAAAATCCTGACAGCCATCTTTGCTGGTATAAAGTCACCCCAGAGGTGTTAGACATCTTACGGGAGAAAATTCGCCGTGTACCTGTCCAACAAGAATAGCCTTTGAACATCGTAGCTCTGACCAAATCATGCAGGAAGCACAAGAAGTAGGGGAGCACACAGTAGGGACAATGGAGTAGATAATCAAAAATTTCCCCATGTGCCGTGTTTTTTGGGCTTCCCACCTTCCCTGATGCCAAGTGCTCTGTGCCCCTCTGTGTGCCTCTTCGGCAAAGATGCTCCCCTTCGGTAACCCAAAATGGAAAAACAACCCATAAAAAGTCATGAAGACTTGGAAGTTTACCAAATGGCCTTTAACGCTGCCATGAAAATCTTTGAACTATCAAAGCAGTTTCCTGTAGAGGAACGATACTCGTTGACTGACCCTCCGGGTTCAGCAGTCGCTCATGGGGGAAACCCCCAAGACCGCGCTGCTTCACCAAATTCGTCGCTCCTCACGTTCTGTTTGTGCTAATCTAGCTGAGGCTTGGAGAAAACGGCGTTATGAGGCAGCTTTTTTAGCGAAACTAAACGACTCTGAAGCAGAAGCCGCACCCAACTCAAACATGGCTCAAATTCGCTGTTCAATGCAACTATTTAGATGTTGAAATAGGCAGAGAAGTTTATGGAACTTACAACCGAGTTTTGGGCATCCTAGTCACCATCATCAATAATCCTTCACCTTGGGTTTTGAAGCGCTAATTCTTCCCCCATGCTACCTTGCTCTCTTCCCCTGTGCCTCTTGAAACCTCCCTGCCCCCTGCCCCCTGCCCAAAACTTCCCTGAATTGAGGTGCAATATGAACACACCGTCGGGATTCCTAAAGGTCATTTTTTCCCATTAGCTTTTTGGATGTAAATTCGTCGTGCTGGTGAAGATTTCCAAGGGGAGTAATCAGTTAATTTATCTACTAATTGACCCCTGGCAGTAGCAGTTTTGACTACTACTTTATCTATTCCTGGTGTGTATCGACCTCTGTTATACTGCGTCACTTTTCTAACGCTAATTAGGCGATTAGAATAGCTACGTAGCATCAGTTTCTGGAGAGAGCGTACCTTTTTCAGGTTGCCCTCAGTTTTTGCCCTAAAGATTCGCTGTCTCAAATTCCGAACAATCCGATTGGCTTTGCGCCAATTGACACAATTCCAATCAGTCTGTCCCTTGGTTCGGTTTACAGTTGCCTGCATCTAATTTACACCTCGGTTTGAAATCATTACAACGGATTTTGGTTGACTCACCTGCTTCCCGTCAGCACCCTTTCAGGTTGAGCAGTTGCTCTATCCACCGGGTTATGATTCGCCAGCGATCGCAAACAACAACTTTACTAACACAAGTGACACAACGCCAAGAACAAAGGTTTGACAGTTACTCTGAGGCGATTGCTCAACTGGTAGAACTAACAAATCGTAACACCCAAACACTCACCCAATATAATGAAGCGATCGCCAATATCATCACAGATATGAGCGTATACTTTTTTAACAGTGATAGCCATGACACAAGACCAATCAGACAGACTAGATCGAATTGAAAGACTGCTCGAAGGGCTTGCAGAACGACAACTTCGGACAGACGAGCAGATATCAGCTAACACAGTCGCTATCAATCGGCTTACAAGCCGGACAGACGCACTAACAACCAGCACAACTGAAGCAATGCAACTAATTGCTCGGCTCGAAACTCAAACAGAAAGGTTTGAAAATCAAATGGAAAGAGGATTTTCGCAAACTAGAGCCAATATCACACAATTAACACAATTAATCGCTGAGTCGCAGGCTCGATTTCAGCAGCAGCTACTAGAAACTCTTAATAACTTCTTAAGAAATCAAACTAATGGAAGGGGGAGGGAGGATGAGTAATTTGTTTCGATATCCCTCATGTCAGTACTATTCCCAAGATTGGTAAGCTGTTCCATATTTAAATTGCATTATCTGGGCGGACAGAATATCCATCCCACAAGAATTTGAAAAAATTTAAAGGCAGCAAATAAAATGTGCTTTAGCTTACGACTCGCTTTAACCACGAGCGGACAATACCGCCCATCGGCTCTATCCAATTGACTTCTAAGTTTTAATTACTTATTAGGAATTGATAAAACAGGTGTAAACACATAATCACACCTTTTACACCGAAAGCGCTGGTGCTTGTTACCATCGGCTAATACTTGAAAACCATTTTTTTGAAGCTCAGAGGATTTGCAGCTGGGGCATTTTAGAGTCGATGTGTTTGCCTGCACTTTGGTACGACGAGGCTGTTTTTGTTGTTTGGATGGACTCGGCTCAATTGCACCAGTTGTGGCATCAAAAGTGGTTTGAGTTTGCACGTTCAAGTACAAAGCGCTGGAATCATCAGGGCGAGCATGAAGGTATCTGCTGGTGGTTGCCACGGAGCTATGACCAAGGGTATTTTGCACCAAATGTAGTGGCGCACCACGGTTGAGGGAGTGACTTGCATGGGCGTGTCTGAGCCAATGGGGAGACACCTTTTTGGCAATACCCGCAGCTCGTGCGGCAGCAGCCACAATCCGATTGACCTGAGATTGGTCAAGGGTTTTACCATTTTTATCTTTTTCCCTGGACACAAACACTGGGTCTGACGAGAGAGCATTCTTGTTCAACTTACACAGCTTCTTCCAAACAGGCTCGGGCAGAAGCACTATCCTAGTTTTTCCGCCTTTGCCGAATACTGTCACCTGCCCTCCAGGCCTTCTTGCAGAGAAATCTTTCCAACGCAGGGCGCACAATTCCTGAACACGCAAGCCACCGGTGTAGAGCAGCAGCAAGATAGCCTGATTTCTGGGATTTTTTTCTGTCTCAATCATGGCAGCCACCTCTTCCTCAGATAGGATGCGTTCGTTGAGGGTATCCTTAATTTTTGGCTGCCTCAGACCCATACTTACATTAGTCGGCAACATACCAATTTTATGCCCGAAACTTAACAGCGACCTCATGGCAGCCATCTTTAACCTTTGCGTGTGGGGGGCGCAGCATTTGAAGGTATTTTGCCAGCCCTGAAGGTCAGCTAAAGTGACTGCATGGAGTGGTTTTTTTACCCAAGAGAGAAACTCACTTACGCAACGCCTATACCCCCGTTGCGTGTCGCTCGACAAACCGTGCAGCCACATTTCAATGAGGCTACTATCGGTATCAGAGGTTGTGAAATCAGGCGTTGGGTGTTGTGAGCGAACCTCCATGAGTGCAAACAGATCAAGCTTATCTTGCACTCAATTCTATCACCAACCCCCACTCTCAACAAAATATTTTTATACCCCCTCCAACCACCATAAAACAGCGATCGCTTTAACGGAGTCAGAAATAGGAAGTCGCAAGTCGCAAGTAAAAACAATTCTCAACTTCCGACTTGCGACTTTCGACTTCTGACTTATTTTTAAACAGTTATTGCTTTAAAAAACCTTTGATGATTGATTATGCCCGCTTGAGCAGTAGTCTACCAAATAGCTAGACAAAAAGCGGATTCACCCAACTGTTCTGTTGTTTTATACTGGACAAAGAGGAAGCTAGAACAAGGCATCTACTTCAAGAAAGTTCTAGCGCTTTTGTTAAAGCCAATTGCCAACATCAAACTTTTGACTTGTAACAAAGCAACAATTTCTAACACTAATTCCCTTTACTTGAAGTAACGGGGGAAGTTTTTGATGTTTTTTGTATTAAAAATAAACGCCCTCAACTTACAATAGATAAGGTTTTTGCTGATTTGAAAACAATTTTGTATAAGTCAGAGAAATTTCCGCAAAAAATATTCAGCAATATCTCTTTTAAAAAGAGACAAAAAATGCTACTCTGAACCTATCTCTGCAAACATAAAGCAGGTTAGCCTACAAGGAGGTGCAAGTAAAGGATTATTTAACTAGTTCGAATGGGGAGGCGAGCCGTTAGGCAACAGTGTTGGCGAAAATGTGGAAGTTGGAACCAACAAACTGTATAGAGCTACGGCATCTCGTCGACTCAGCCAAGGAAGGCAGTGCTCGCCTTAAAAAGACAACAAATAAATCGGCAACAGCAATAATGCTTTTGCCCGTTTTCTTCTGCCCTTGTACGCAATATTAACATACAAGGGCAGGTGAAGAATAGACTTTTTTTTCAAATTTGAGTCAAAAATTTGAAAAAAAATTCTGGCTCTACAATTTCTTCCCGACCCTGATTGTGGGAAAGGACTCAAATCACCACCTAATTAAGAAATCGGTCGGCTGCCCACACACAGACGCAAGGCTGACTCTCGCCAAGCACATGGTTTGCTCAAGCAACCAACCAAAAATAAAAAACACAAGATCAATTTAACAAAGTCTGTGAATTGAGGTAAAGCTAGCTGCCGCTGCAACCAAATGAGATGAAATGGCTAAAACCTTTGCTACGGCAAAGATTTCAGAAAAATCTCCATTCTGGCTCGGTTACTCGTCAACAGAGTTGACACTCACTGCGCCTTTGGCAGAAGGCTTTTTGTTGGATGGGAGCATTTAACTACCAAACGGGAGCGATCTGTATGGACTAGACCTCTTGCATTCATTAGCAATTGGCGCGAGTTGGGAAAGGGGGAAGGGGAAATACATCCTTTACCCTTTACCCTTTACCCGACAACTGCTGCGAAGTCCACTGAAGTCGTAGTAATTAAAAAGTTGCAGCGTTAGTATTGCCGGAAATTGTGGGTAGCCCCGATAAACAAACATCGGAGCTACCAAAATGGAATACACGAGCGAAAACAATAACGCACAACCGTTAATCCAAAAGCATTTATTGGAATGGGTAGTCGGTTCAGGCGTAGACCCAGCATTAACAGCATTAAATGTGCGATCGCTGGTTGGAAACGAAGTTTATGAATATTTACTATACGCGCTCCCGCAGACAGCCAGACGCAACGGTGGGCGACTACGGGACTCTTACTTAAAGCAGTACGAACAAGCGACTCTTGGGGGCTGGTGGGTAAGTGGACTCGACCCACTTAACAATTGGGAACCAATGATCTGGGGTCGCTTCAAACCCGATAATCCGCGTACTGACTGGGAAAAAGCCAAATCAATTAAATACGAGTCCCCACCCAAAACGGCAAACCGCGTCACCTATTTTAATGTCCCAGAACACTTATGGAAGAAAGTTGCCAAAAGGTACAACATCAAGCGCTATCTTTCTCCCCTGGCGCTACGTCTATTTGACAGATTGCACCCACGCTTATTCTGGGAGTGGGTGCAGTTACACCCAGAAATCCCTATCATACTTTGCGAAGGGGAAAAAAAAGCTGCCTGTTTGTTAAGTCTTGGATATGTAGCGATCGCACTTCCGGGTATTTGGAATGGACGAGTTGGTCAGAAGGATTTTGATGAACGCCTGCATCCTGACTTAATACCACTGGCACAACCAGGACGCCAGTTTATTGTTTTATTCGATTACGAAACCAAACCCAAAACCCGGTGGCAGGTATTTCAAGCGACTATCCGCACTGGCAAGGCAATTGAGGCAGTTGGTTGTAGCTGCGAAGTCGCACAATTGCCAGGGCCAGAAAAGGGGATTGACGATTGGGCTGTGGCACTTGGCAAGAAAGCTCCCTCAGCTGTGAGTACTTTAATTGATGATGCTTTCAGCTTAAAAGAATATCAACAATCATTTTTCCTCAATCAAAGCAGAGGATTACGCAAGTATAAGCCTGATGTTAAGGTCAACTCGAGCTTTCTCACCAAGGCCATAAACAAACTCCCAGCATCCGGCTTGGTATGCTTGCTTTCTGATATGGGCACTGGTAAAACCGAATTTTTAGCAAGCTGGCGAAAACAGCACCCGCAACTACGATTTTTGAACAACGGTCATCGCGTTAACTTGCTCAAGAACCTAAGTGAGCGGCTACAAACGCAGATGTATTCGTCAATTGCATGTGGGAAATTAAGTGAAGCTGATGCCCTCAGCATTACTGTTGATTCCCTCTACAAAATGGCTAGCGATTTGCAAGCTTACGATTGCATCTTCATTGATGAAGCTTGCCAATATGTAGCTCATCTGCTCAAATCAAAAACGTGTAAGGAACATCGCGCTTTAATTTTAGAGGTGCTGGAATCTCTAGTGTATCAGGCGAAACTGGTAGTGCTGGCAGATGCTCACCTCGATGATTTAACAATTGATTTTTTCCGGGCAATGCGCCCAGACGGCGAGAAACCCTACGTTGCTTTAAACGAGTGGAAATCCGGGGGGCGTGACGTTTACTGGTACGAAGGGAAAAACAGCAGCGCCCTGGTTGCACAGATTCACGCCTCGGTGATGGCAGGACAACGATGCTATGTCGCATCTGACAGTAAGCGGTTTATCAAAAAACTTGAGCTAACTTTACTAGATGCTCAAGTACTAGTAGATTCGGTTAAAGAGGGAATAGGGAACAGGGAACTCTTAACAGAGAACAGTGAGTGCCTCTTCGAGGCAGGGTTCCGGGTTCCTTGCTCCGAAGGAGCATTCCCTGTTGCCCGTTCCCCGTTAAGAGTTCCCTTCTTCGATGAAAGTTTGAAACAACCAGAAGATCGCAAACTTCGAGTTTGGGCTATACATTCAGAAAATTCTGGTAGTGAAGAAAATGTAGTCTTTATCAAAGAAATCAACACTGCCATTCAAAATATCGATGTACTCTTAACCACTCCTAGCTTGGGCACGGGAGTTGACATTAGTGCCCCTCATTTTGACGTAATTTTTGGTGTGTTTCATGCTGTATCCCAAGGCGCGACCGAATGTGCCCAACAGTTGTGGCGTGTTCGTTGCGGGGCGAATCGAAGAGATAGAGTCAGGCGGGGGGACTCCTGCGACTTGCGAGGCGAAAGGAAGGAAGAGGCAGGCTTTAAGGGCTTATCGCATAGCACAATTGGCTCTTCGCAAGGTATATCTAAGCCTGCCTCTTCCCCTAGCCAAGATGCGATGCCCAATCATCAACTCGACAATACAACGAAGCCTGACTCTATCTCCCAAGCCAATATGCGTGATGATATCCCCATGCACGTTTGGGTAGCACCTCGTCCTCCCTTTGGTTATGCCGAAACCAACCCCAGACGCATATATGAGAAAATCCTCCAGAAAAATGAAATGACCGCTTTCTTAATCCGCATCGACAAAGAGACTGGTAAGCGGGGGGCTGAAAAAGATTGGGCGCTTGAAGCCAGCTGTCAGATTGAAGCCCAAAGAAATTGGTCAATTAATAATCTTAGGACTGACTTGCGATCGCTACTTGAACATATGGGCAATACAATTATTCCTATGGGTGATGGATTTTCTCAAGTAGCCAATGGATGGATGCAAGCCGCAGGCGAAGCAATCACTGCCTCCCATTGTAAAGCCGTTGCCAATGCCAAAGATATTGACCGCTTGATTTACGAAATAAGGCAACGCCAAGACTACCTCAAACCAGAAGAAAATTACGAGTGCGAAAAGTTCAGAATTAGAGATGCTTACGGGATGGAAGTCACACCCGAACTAGTAGAGAGAGATGATGGGGGGCGGTTAATCCGTAAGCTGATTGCCCTTGAGGGCATTATAGCCTCGCCAGGAGAAGCGATCGCAGACTCGCAGGGGCGATTATTCCCAACTCCACCACCAATGGTTGCACAACGCGATCTTAGAGAGCGCGAGCAATTAAAAATTTGTAGCGATTGGGGCAATCACTCTACCAGTTGGCTGATGCGTCACCGTCTCGGGCTAAGAGAAATACTCGTTCCCATGATGCAGGGTGAAAAAGTAACTGCTGACGACAAAAGGATAGTTGCCCTCAAACAGCAATCTGAGCAATTTGCACCACACGTCAAAGCGATCCTTAATCTTACTATCCCGTCCGAGCAACCAGCGATGTGGATTTACGGAAAGTTCTTAGAGCAACTGGGACTATCTACTGATTGGGATAGAGTCGGGGGTCGCGGTCAACAAGTTAAGCGTTTTTTCCTAGATCCAGATGATTTGGCTTTTGCCCAACAAGTACTAGCTCACCGCCAAAAACAGAGAGAAGAAAAAGAGAAAAAGCGCCAACAACAAAGGGAGGCGGATGCAGCTTATGCGGCGAGAATGCAAGCCATGTACGGCACTGAAGAGAGCAGAGGGTGCAGGGGGTGCAGGGGGAGAGGTGCAGCTTCTGGAGAAAGAGTGTTTTTCAACAACGCTCTTTCCTCCCCTGCCTCCCCAGCTTCCCCAGCTTCCCCAGCTTCCCCTGCCTTCCCTGCTTCCCCTGCCTCCCCTGCCCAAGAACTCCCCGTAGTCACATCCCCCCCTAATATAGGTGGAGAACATTTTAGGGGGGATGTGACTACCAACTCCCAATCATACGAAACACCTCATAACCCTTGGTTTGAGAAGGTTAAAGGCTTTGCAAGCTTGGTAGTTGAGGGACTGCAATACGGTGTTGAAACGGTACTAGAACTACTCAGTGGACTAACTCTTGACGAACGCTGGGGGGTGATATTTGAGTTTAAGGAGATCCACCCTGACGAATTTGGTCAGTTTGTATCAAATGTACCAAATTGGGTGGAATACTTAGAGCTTTAAATGTTGCTCTTATAGGTTGGGGCTGCAACAGAATCAACAACTGCTCTCCCTGAAGCGAGTGAAGCAGTTAACTTGTCATGCTTACTTTGAAAAGCTGCCGATGCCTTTTTTTTGTAACCAAGCCCTTTTGGACTAAAAACTCTTAACTGTTAACTCTTAACTCAACAGAAGATTTAGAACCATTCAGTTTCTTCTTTGGCGGTTAATTGTCGGCAGATTTGTATCCATTGGTTTGATGAGCAGCAATAGTAAATATAAGAATCTTCTTAGCTACTTGCATACAAGCACTGCAACCAGAACTGATGATATTTAGGATTATTTTCTCCTGATTCTAAAGCTAGATTCAGAATTTCAGGCAGCGTCAAATGGGAGCGAATAATTTGATTTTGTTCAGAGAAATATTCAACTTCTGCTTTATTAAGAATAGGACAAATAGCTTGTGTCTTATATGGTATGGACAGCATTATCCATAGTGGTGAGTGTGGGTATGGAGACAGACAGCGAAAATCTTCATTCTGCCCAATCAGCCCCTGGCGAAGTTTCTTCCGAACCAAAGAAATATTCGCCATCGGTTAAACAAATTGTGCGAACTTTTTCTCGTTCAGATGCATCCAAAAAGCCAAGCTCTATCGCTCGGTTTAAAGCTTGTTCAATACTCCAAGGCTTAAAATTACCTGCCCCTTCCCAATGTTGATGATATCTGCTATCAGGCTGGTTCCATCCTTTATCCCAATACCCAAATTCCCAAACAGTCATCATCGGGTCAAATTTAAAGGCATGATTATTCATAACAAATTTCCTGCTTCATGCAGCAATTAATATTTTCTCACAAGAGTTTGCGGTCTGCGCTCAGTTCGGCGCAGCGATTAATATTAACAACGACGAACGCGATTGGTGTGTGATCAAACGTGAACACTCATTGGACAACGGGTGCGCTTGCGCGATCGCCAACGACATAAAAATCAACACCCTGATTGTGTTGTAACGGATTGGGTGGAGTGCTTCCAAGTCGTAAGCTACCTTCGGTTTTGCTCCCAATCTGGGCAGTTTTCGGTCAATTCGGGATGAACAGCGCAGCGCAAATAGGGATTGGAACAGTAAAACTTGCATTGAGTACAAGATTCAGGAAGGTTTCGGTTCTGAGTTTCTTGTAGTTTCCTCTCGAATTGTATTTCTCGCTGTCTTTTGGCCAGCAAAAAAGTACTGTAACCAACTATGCCAAAACCAGAAATCGTTGCAGAAATGGCGGCAGCAAATTCAATTTGTTTTTGATTTGGTTTGATTTTCTCGGCTAGATCAATCACAATCAGTGCGCCCATAGAACCGAGTAGAACTGTTGAGCCAACGATAGTTGCGATTAGGGTTGTTGCAACAAAAGCGCGATTAATTGAGATTACAGCAGACTTTTGTAGTCGTTTCCAAATCATTTTTATCCTTAAAATGATGAGCCTGAAATTGCAGATGTTAAGACTTCACTAGAAAAGACACGCCTACAGCACCGTAAAAAGCATCAAGATTTAAATTACCGTGCCCATCAACAGCTTTCCCTTGTCCTTTGACTAGGCGAGAAACACGAAAGCGATGGTAATTCTTGAGTAGCTGTGGCAGCGTCAGGGAGTAATTTTCTCTGTTAGCGAATAAGTCGCTGTCTAATTTGTGAAGGTTGTACCAAGGACACCTCATCAAAGCATGATGGGCATTGTGATAGCCAAAGTTTAACACCAGCAAATTCAACCACCAGTATCGCCGAGAAATCAAAGTAGTAAAAGTATTCTCTTGCTCGTAAGTACTATTGCGTTTGGGTGCATAAGAACCAGCAAGAAATGTCTCGTAAGTATGTTGAAAGCAATCCACTATCCGCAGTACCGTAATCATGCCAATGTAGGCAAGAAAGTACAGTATCAGTGCTTTGAGTGACACTAACCCCAGCAGGATAAATAATGAAGAACGCACTATAAGCAGGATGATAGTGCGTAGCCGCTCATCATGACGTTGGGGATTCCAAAAAGGAGCAGCGACCGCTCTCCACTGAATAATAAAAGAAATTGCTGGAAAGTATGACCACTCCAACACTAATATCAAGCTACGAATTAGTCTCGGCACATTGTTGATAAAAGTGGGTACATCAAAAGCGACAGAATCGATTTTCTTAACATGATGTAAAATATGTTCAGCAGCTAAGTCCTTGAAGGAAGCATAACAGCCACCGTTAAGCCAAAGCATAATATTGCCACCAACGGCATTCCACTTTCTTTCATTGAAAATTGTGCCGTGCATGAACTCATGTGATAGATAAGCCGAGAGAACTAGACTATGAGTAAGTAGTACCGCTCCCAAAACATTCAGCCAGATTTGGGGTAATAGCAAAAGTGCGATCGCGCCACAGTATCCTGCTAGAACATAAAAGATGGCAGTGATATCCCACAGAGGTTTTTTTGTATGCAGATAAAAATTACGGTCACGGTCAATTTGAGAAATTTGAGTGGGCATAGGGTTGATCAAACACATTTAAATTGCGATACTGATATTGACTGAAGTGAGCAATTTAAATGCGAAGAAGCTTGCAAACAATCTTATTTGTAAGCTTTTTTTATTGACTATTTTTCGTGAAAGGCATAGATAGAATCGCTACATTAATGAAATTTCTAAAGTTCATCAATTTTATTAACAATAAATAAAGAAAAGAAGCCAAGAAAAATAGTGAGAACCGAACGTAAGTAGGGATTAACTGGGATGTCCCAAATCAAGCTCCAAATTCCATACCAGGATAAAATGATTCCAAAAATAGTATAGATAGTCGCCCAGTTGGGGTACTTGGTTTTAAAAAAAACAAAAAAACTTGTTTCTACTACTTATGAATTGAACTGTTCTTAAGGAAAAATATTTCCTCATGAACACTAACTCTTCGAGAGAGTTGTCATCAAAGTAGAGGATAGAAATGCCTATGAGTAACAACAAAAAATGACGAATGGGAACAGATACAGTAATTTCTGGAGTAGAAGAAATGCCATCTAAAATACACCATAAACCGCTCCAGATACATACCCTACTTATCGTTAGATATAAAGCAAATATATTAGGATATTTACTCTTGAAGTCAGAGAAATAATTGGAAGATTTGCTCAAATTATTGTTCGATTTCACTGCTTTGATTTTAAGTGTCGGCTGGCATAATTGCCAAAGATTTCCAAAGCATAGTCGGAACTATCCTTGTGTTTAACAGTGTAAAAATCAACACGCTGATTATGACGATCGCTTGCGGAATAACTCGCAAGTAATTGGTTATAACCTTTCCCCTCAGCAAAGATTGGATACTTGACTTTGTACTTGAGATACTCCAGCACTACTCTGGCTCGGTGGTCGCTGAGCTGTTGATTGGAATCTTCGCCACCAATTTTGGAACTATGCCCAACAACTTTTATGCCGAGTTGCTCGTTTGAGGGAGCAATATCAGCCACAAACTTATTCAGAATTTTCTTGTCAGCTTCAGATAGCTCATAGTCGCCAGTCTCGAAATATACCGAACCTCGCAATTTCGACTGGACTGTGCGCTTGATAGTTGCAATTGGAGTTTGACTCTTGGTGGGAGTGACAGAGTTTGCTTTGGCGGTAATTGCTGCCAATTTCAAGGACTCAGATTTATCGGATTCAAATAACCAAATGCTGAAGCTGGCTGAGATAGAAACAACCACCGCTGCACTAAGAGCGATTACAAGAGAAAGGCTGTCTTGTTTCATTAGACATCTCCCGAAGTCGGAATTCGGAAGTCGGAATTCGGAAGTGATAAATCCCTACTTCCGACTTCTAGATAATCTTTACCCCCTCTAATGAAGACAAGGCGATTTTCCTCTGACATTGCATCGATATCAAGCCAGACTTTCAACTGCCAACTCATATTAAGTAGTTCATTCAGATGAGCAAGAGCGCCGATTGAATTCTCATTCCAGAGTGCTTTGATGCTTAAGGCCTTCTGGAGAATTTGGGAGTGGGGACTTTTATCATCGCTCAAGGCCGACTCTATCAACTGGGGAGTAATTTTCTTTATATGGGGATAAGCAACAGCAACAGGCTTTTGTTGACCACAGTCTACCAGGGCTACATCAGGAGTGAAGTCGTAGATATGCCCGGACATCATCTCCTCGCGCTCCCGATCAGACCACACAACCGTGTCGCCCAAGGATAGCCCCCATTGCCCTTGTGCCACTTCTTCAGCAGTGATGAATTGCTCTAGTTCATCTTGTTCTAGCTTCAGCGGTTCGACTCTTGTGATTGCAATCGGTTGGTTTTGTTCTTTTTCTGAGACAACATTAATCTGCTTGCACCCTTCATCAACCACAGGAACTAGGAACTCATGCTTGATATTAGTCGAGCAACTCTCATCATCAACAGCACTAATGCGGTGATGCATCTTGCCAATTGAATTGATTCTGACTACTTTTCCTTCCCAATCTCCATCCGTGCCAGTGACTTGGTATTGTGGTGCTGGCTCGATCCAATTTCCGAAGGTAGAATGTTCTTGGAAATCGCTGTCAATTACAGTGATACGTTGAACACTCCCAACTCGCCCACTAACAGCTGTAATTTGCAACGGTTGGCGTGGGTTTAATGTGTCCAAAAAGGGCGAAGCTTTTTTGGATAATTCGCAAGCCCCTTGATTGATCGAGGTGGTGGCACAGCACCCTTTACGGGTGCTGTGCAAAGCTTCGCCCTTTTTGGAAAGGAGTGATGCGTGACCCTTACTCCAACTAGAGAATCTATCATTTCGCACTGAGTTGGCAACCACAATATCTCCTTGATGCCAACCTTCCTTCCAGCGTTCAGTAGGCTTTGGGATTGGGGATTGGAGATTAGTTGTTGAAGATTGGTAAGAAACTTCAGGTGGGATTGCAGCTTGGACAGTCCCTACTGAAGAGACCCCAGCCTCGGACTGCGAGGTTGTAGCCAAGCTCAAAGAATCTTGAGAAACGTTGGCTTGTTGTGCTCTAGCCTCTTGCAAGGATTCGTTAACATCTGCTACTTCTGCAACGGAAGGAATCTCTAAAATTGGTAAGCTGGCTGAATCCTCAACAAAGCTACTTTCAGATACAGTTTGTGCGCTCGCTTCTTGTGCTTGTGATGGAACCTCTAAAGTTGGTAAGCTGGCTGAATTCTCTTCGGGGGTAATTGGTGAATTGGCTCCTGGTGAGGCTTCACTAACTGGAACTACATCCGCTTGTTCTAAGTCTTTAACCTCTGCCCAAACCAGTCTTCCTTCGGCAAAGGCTTCATAGTAATCAAGTGCCTTATCTACTGCCTTTAGTGGGCTAATTCCTTCTCTTGAGACGATTCTTTCTAACCGTGCGGCGTGTTCTTGGTTATCAATCGCGCTCGTTATAGACTCTGGCTTCTTCTCCCGTTTTTTGGCTGGGAACATCTGCTTTTTGAGTCCATCTATCAGGTCTTGGGTCAGTTGCCCTTCGTCCATCATCTCTGACCACAGTGGCTCATATCGCGGTGTCAACAGTGAGAACATCATCAGCCCAACCTTGGCTAGGTCTTCTGGCACAAAGCGATCGCTCACTGTTGCAAGTTTGATGAACTTTGTTGCCTCCCGACGGATCATCCCGTAGCTAGCAAGCAGTTGTTTGAAAGCCTTGGGCTTCATTGATTCTTGCTGCTGTTTCAACCAACGAGCGAACTCGATATAGGCGACATTCGCGCTATGAAACAGTCCAAATCCCTCTGGGTATGAGGATTGATGGGTTTCGATTGTAAAAGGTGCCAAGACCATGATGATTCTAACTCCAATATCAAATCAACAACGAGAGCAATTCATTCCCACGCATACAGACTTAATGCGACTCCAGATATTCCAGCGCCCGGAATCGCAAACCTACCAACTGCTCATATAAAGGATTGACCTTGCATAACGACGGGATGTGGATTGTGTGCCCAAATATCGTGACAGTTCTCTCGAAAGGGCAGGATGCTGGTATCAGCCAACACAAGAGTTTTGCACTGGCTACGTCTGCAACTTTTGTTTGATCCAGTTTTCGTTGCAATTGCTGTATCATGACTTTTAATGCTCCCTGATTTTTTGTGTTTGCTATACTTTCATCTAGGTTCCGACAACTACACACCATGTCTTAACGAGAGCGATCGCCTTTTTCCAAAACTCTGCGATCGCTCTTGTTTTTATCCTCATGCTCAGACAGAATCTCGATTGTTCTACTTCTTGACAAACGTCAGGACACCACCACCAACAGTCATTGCTCCACCAGCACCCAACAGCGGCAGTTGCAGATTTTTGAAATTGCCACCCAGATAATAGCTGCCAGTAAATAAGACGCTGACGTAAACAGCAAAACCCAATAGATTTTGATTAGTTACTGAGACTTTCACAAGCTACTCCTATTAACAAAACAAGTCCGAATGATGCGACAGCAGGCAGAAGCAGTGGGGTTGTCGATAGGAAACCTACCGCTGCTCCCAGCGCCGCCAGGGAGAACCCCCATCCGAGAGCTTCTCTCAAAGAGTTCTTGTCTTTGGCTTTTTGGCGCTGTGACAGTGCTGCGGCTACTGCTGTCAACGCTCGTAATTCCCCAAGGTCAGCAGCGTTATGCAAGTGAAGGTGAAGGATAGTTGCCATAGAGTCTAGTCCCTGTGAATCATCTTTGTTACGCGGCTGCGGATAGCTTGCAAGCGCTCCTGGTTCGATGCTCGTTGCGAAGATATCTTTCCCAGTAAGTCGTTAGTTCCTTGGGAAATATCTGTAATTTGCTGGTCGATGGTCACTTGCAGCTTGTCAAAAACTTGAAGAGATTCTTCAGTAAAGACATCCAAGACTTCTTGTTCTCCTTCCAACAGTCCCTGCATGAATGCCAGTCCGGTAGCAACCCCAGCACCTCTACCTTGAGCTTTGCTGATTTCGGTCTTGAGTTGGACGGTGCCTGTTTTTAGGTCTTTTTCGGCTGAGCCAAGTTGTTCTATCCTTGAGACCGCATCCTTTGGAACGCTTACTGTGAGCGCGTTTTCGGTTGGACATGTTTGGACATTTTGGCTGGACGAATTGGACACTCCGTCCAAATTGCCGTCCAAATTGTCCAAATCGTCCGCCCCTTGGACATTTGACTGGACTGATTGCCCTGCAACAGGTTCAGCCGTTTTTGAGTTAGATGAGTGGACACCGTTTTGTCCGGTTTGGACATCTGATTGGACATTATTGTCCAAATCGGACGCCGGTTGGACATCTGCCTGGACTGCTTGCCCTACAACAGATTCAGGCGTTTTTGAATTAGATGGGTGGACGCCGTTTTGTCCGGTTTGGACATCTGCCTGGACTGCTTGCCCTACAACAGATTCAGCCGTTGATGAGTTATAGCAGTGGACACCGTTTTGTCCGGTTTGGACATCCGACTCCAAACCATCATCGTTTCCGTGGACATCCGACTGGAACGATTGCTCTACAACAAGTTCAGGCGCTTTTGGCTCAGATGGTTGGACACCGTTTTGGAAGAAGTGGACACTTGATTGGGGTAACGCCTTATGCTGCTGCTCCCCACTTAATTGAGCATCTCTCAATGCAGCTTCAAGCGCGGCAAGTTCGTCTGGGCTTAGAGTCCGGTCTTTGGAAACATCTACTCCTAGCACTATTTTCACGGTTTTCTTGGCTTGGTTTACCGTAATTCCGTAATTCTTGGCAAATTCAATAACTTTCATCTTTTTTACCCTGATTTGTTTTTATATATGCCTTGTAGGAAAAGTTTTCGACGTAATCCAAGTCTTCCAGTTTGGCTTCCAGTACCTTATAGGTAAGCCGCATCCCTTCGTAGATCAGCTTTCCTAGTACCCAGCATTGATATTTGTTCATGCCTGCACGGGTATATGCCCTGTTCCCTACTCTGGGGTAGTTTCCGACAAAGCCATCTATATATAAGCAAGCTAGCTGGTGATAGATATTTAAGGTCTGGCGGGATGTCCCAAGTGCTTTAGCTAGTTCGATCTTGGATGTAATTTCGTCGAGCGATTCGAGGCTGAAAGCCATGATTGCTAATGATTGTGACATTTGCTTGACAAATGTTAATTTACAGATAATTGGTTGGTAGTTGGTTGGTAGCTGATTGGTCGTTGGTTGGTTATTGATTGATTATTGATTGGTGCTTTATTGGTCTTTGATTGGTTGTTGGTTGGTTATTAATTGGTGCTTTATTGGTCTTTGATTGGTTGTTGGTTGGTTGTTGCTTGGTAGTTTATTAGTTGTTGATTGGTCATTGATTGGTTGTTGCTTGGTGCTTGTCAGTCAGTGGTGTAATAGTTTTGTTGCTTGACATTTGCACTAAAAAAATTTTTTGATGAGGGAATCGAGACTCCCAACATCACGAAACATACCTCAGCACATCGTACCCACCGCGACTGCAACGCTTGCTGTACTCGCTGACTGATGGATTGCCATCAGTGCTCACGCTACCAAGCATCTCCGAATTATGAGCGAGTCTGGCGGTGAAGCCATTTGTGCGATCGCCCTTTACTAAATACGTCTCCATGCTTTGGCACTCGCTGCACCAAAACTGTTCTAGCCAAGTTCCATCCGGCAAATAAGTTTTCTCACCGTTGCTCTCTAACTGCACACGTGGGTGGCGTACGCACGTAATCGCACGTCTTTTGGATTGTCTAGGCATATACAAATATCCCTTTAAAACTTTTTGGCGGAGGGAATTCAATCAACCTCGCTGCCTTGTTTCTACAAATTTATTCAGTTAGGTTGCGATTCAGTCTTGCTTTGCGGTTATCAGGTATTAGACCTTTTGACGTTTAATTGTCACTCTTGACTTTTAGACTAAAAAACCCCTTGAAGAAAGTCAAGAGGTTTACTGTAATTGTTACAGTAATTATTTTCTGTAAAGTTTAGTTGCGGCTTTTCAGTGATTCAACAACCAATTCTACTAATTCTGGCTCTGCGTTAGTAGCTTCAATAATTGTTCTAATTATATCAGCATAAGATAGTGTTGCTTTGTACTGTTCGGGAATGCCCTCAAAGTCCAACCCACTTCCCCAGCGCTGAATCGTATTAGCTTTAACTTTCAGCACCTTTGCCAGTAAGTCTACACACTTCTCTCTATAGCCTCTTACTTGCTCTTGGTCTGCTGTACTTTTAAACCAACGTTGGCAAAACTCTCTTGGCTCCATCTGTTTGTTCAATAAGTCATAAGGCGAAATTCTTTCCCTATTTTTCCTTACTATTAACGCCATGACTTTCACCCAATTAAATTTATTTTCTTTGTGTAAGCACAACATATTTATTTACTGTAATGTCTACAGTAAAGTAGCCATCAATATTGTATTTATAAAGGCGGTACTCAAATACAGTGGCAATACCTAATCTAGGAGTCCGGCTTGCCGTTTTAAGGTCTTTTCTATCCGCTTACGACATCAGCATAGCATCTATATAGCACATAAACAATATCAGCGCTACGCTGGTATAGTATGGATACAGTAAAACTATTTTTTTGGGAAGTGGTTAGCACCCATGCAACACTGGTACTATGAATCAGAGACAGAAATGATTGGAGGACTCGTAAATCGTATGGCAGAATTACCTTCCGGCGGTATCCCCATGTCCGAACACGACCTTGATTGGTTTCGGGTGATGACGAACATGGCTGAAAGAAGCGTCAGAGCAAATTTGGGTAGTGTACTGACTACTTTTGTAGCCAAGTGGAAAGAAGCCTATATTGAGAAAATAAATTACGAGGCTAAAAAATATGGACTGACTTTTGATGAAGTATTTGAGATTTATCGTGATTCTGCCACCCCCAAAGAAGCTCTCGAACGTAGACAGAGATTAATTGAACAAAAAGGAAACTCACAAACACAATAACGGTGCAGTTGGGTTGTGGCTTGGGCGATAGCGCTTTTAATTTCGTCTATGGTCATAAGCGCGATTAATTTTAGAGAACTGTGTCTGGAAAGCGGCTCAGTAGCTGGTTAGTTACTTTGAGGGTGCTATTGTCCCTTTGTTTGCTTCCTTTGTCGCTTATAGTTAACAGAATAGCATTTAATGGCTATAGTGGCTATAAAGTATATATAGCCGTTAATTATTGATTAGTGGCTAAATGGTAATAAGATCCTATATAACCAGTCTAGCTTTAAGTGGCTATGGTGGCTAAAGTATATACAGTTAATTATGAATGGCGAAAAAGAGCAAGAAAAAATGGTTCAAGTCCGTATAATCATGTCGGAAAAATACCGTAGGCTTTTTAAGGCTTACTGCACAGAGATAGGCACAGATATGAGCAAGAAAATTAGTGAATTCATCGAACAAGAATTAATCAAAGCCGGAAAAATAAAACAGGAAAGTTGAATAACAATAGGAATTATTGCATCAAAAACTAATGAGCGATATAGATAAAATTGAGGAGGCAAAGTAAAAGAAAGTGAAGCCATCGTCATCCAAGCACCGTATATTTTTAAACGATTATCGATATTGAAACTGCCCAAAAATTAGGATTAAAGCTAAAAGCCTTAAGAAAACTCCTACAAAAACACCAGCCCAGACCGCTTACAGTGGTTGATATCGCCAATGAAAAACAATGAAATTTTGAAGAAACTGAAATCCTGATTTAGCTAGCGGTAGTAGCAAAATTAATTACTGAAAAAATTCTCACATCAATAGGCGAAAAAGAACTGACATATACAATTTAAAGTAAAAAAACCAATGACTAACCAAGACCCTACACGATTAGACCGTATAGAAGCCGTTCAAGCTAGCCACAATCAGATCCTCAATGAATTGGCTCGAGCGCACCGTGAACTAGCCGAGTTCAGTACAAGGCAAGCCGAACGGCAGCAACAACAGCTTGACCGCCATGATGAAGTTCTTGACAGATTAGAAAACTCTATTAACCGCCAGCAAGAAACTTTAGACAGGCATGAAACAACATTAGCTCGAATAGAGAGAAGCATTGAAGCGCTCACTACCTCTACTACCGAAACAATACAACTTGTAGCTCAACAAGCAGTACGTTCAGAGCGCGATCGCCAAGCTTGGCAGGCAGAGATACGCGAAATCTGGCAGTATCTTGGCTATGAACCTCGTAATGGCAATGGAAGGAGTGAACAATGATAATGATACAAGGGCGGTTAGAAATAACAATCAAAATCAACGAATTGCCCCAAGCCAAAACTGTAGAGAACGGTTGGCAGCAATTTGACATTGAGTGTGATGGACGCATCATCACAACCACCGTCAAGCCCAAAGTTTGGAAAAAGTTGACTGATGCCCAAGCGAATTATCCGCAGTGGGTAGGTGCGATCGCCCTTCACCAAGTACATCTCCATGCTTTGGCACTCGCAGCACCAAAATTGTTCTAACCAACCTCCGTTCGACAAATAAGTTTTCTCACCGTTACTCGACAACTGCACACGTGGGTGGCGTACGCACGCGATTGCACGTCGTTTTGATTGTCTGGGCATATACAAATATCCCTTTAAAACTTTTGGAGGAGGGAATTGAATCACCTCGCTGCTTTGTTTCTATCTCGGTCTTTATTCAGTTCTCTGAGCGCTTCATGAGTATCAAGACTAGAAGGTGCGCTCTTTGGTCTATTGCTGGCGTGACTTTTTACGTCTCACTTGAATGTTAGTCTAACTAACAAGTGCTAGACTGTCAAGCACCTGTTTAAACATTCTAGTAAGTGTGGATAATGGGAGGGTAGATAACACCGGATAATATGCCTTCAAAAAAACCTCAAGTAAGTCTAAGACTGGAGCCTGATGAGTATGAGCAATTACGCTCTTGGGCAGAGTCAGAGTTTCGTACTCCGTCCGCGCTGTCAGCAATAATCATCAAAAAAACACTTAGCTCGCGCAGCCAGCCCAACCTATCAGCTAACGAACTTATTGACCAATTTAAGAAGTTTATCGCCCTGCTACTGGGTGAACACACGCGCAACGGCATTAGCTACGTACTGTTAGGACAAACGCTGGGCATCGACCCTGAAAAGCTGCACGAACTTTATTTATTAGTGCAGCAGTACAGAACAGAACGCAAAGAGAATGCAAAGCAATGATTAACACCAGACTTTTAACCGACCTTGCCGCCAACGCTAGCTTCACAACAGATGCAATTCTCATTGACATACCCAAGACCGCCAACTTCCAATCATTGATTATCTCCCTAGAAAATCATTTTGCAGTCTGGGCAAAACTTATGAACAAGAAAATGGCCGTAGTGCGATCGCAGACAGGAGGCGAAGTTAGAATACCAGCATCTCTGGCTGTACCAATGGTTGATGTCGCACCAGCGGAAAGCGAACCACAAAATCTACTCTGGTTTGCCAACGTCCCCGTATCCTTACGGGTGTTAACCGCAGCAAATGACCTAATCCAACGCCCTCGCCGTGGGGGCATTGTGCGCCTCAGCGATGAATTGCAGGTGATTTTGCACGACAGCATTAGCCTCTCTAATCCTGGGCATACCATGCAAGAGGCAACCAATTGGAGGCGCGAACAATACTGGCACCCCACTGACTTAGAGGAATTTCGCCGCTTATCACGGGCACAGAACAACATTGAATTCACTTGGCGCAGCTTTGACCCAGCGCTTGGCATGAACGATCGCACTCCCGGCAACTGGCTAGAATTCACCGTCGCGTATCAGTTATTAGAGGATGAGTTTGGCGAGTCCTTTCACTTTTTTGAAAGCCGCGACTGGCGTGAAATTGAACCACCAGTTGGCGTAACGTTACGATGACTACACGCCCGGATTAGAATTACTCTAACCCAGGCTAGCGCTGGGTTAGAGAAGGAAACTCACCTACTAAATCCGCCATTGAAACGATACTGAGCCATTGTTGAACAGGTGATCGCATCTAAATAATGAGGACTAAATGCAACAAGAACAGCGATCGCGAAAAGAGGTTAGCGATCGCGCCCATTACTTCTTTACCGTCTTTGTCTAGAACTCCAGTGACGGTATAATCACCGCACGTAGTCGTGATTGTCGTTAATCCAGTCTCTTCATCACGCATAGTCCGACTGTAAATCTTAGTCACGTGCATTCTCCAAATTTGAACAGTAATATTGAACGCCAGTTATGGGCACGCGTCGCACATCTTTTGGATTGTCTAGGCATGACAAACATCCCTTTAAAACTTTTGGCGGAGGGAATTGAATCACCTCGCTGCCTTGTTTCTACAAATCTATGATGCTGTTTTGGCGGTTAGTTGTCTGTAAAGCAATAGTCAAATGTGTAAACTTGATGTCTGCTTGTCTTGTTTCATTTTTGTTTTACAGTTACCACTCTAGCAGTTAATGGATGTAATGGATGTAATGGATTAATAAAAATTAAATATCCATTGCGTCATAAAATATAACAACATCACATAAGTCATTTAAATCCGCTACTGGATGCTATGGATATATTGGAGGTGTAGTGAGTCCAAGACCTAAAAAAGATGAAGGAACGGTGGAAATGAGAGTTTTCGTGCCAGGAGATTTACGCAATCAATTTAAGGGCAAGTGCGCTACCCAGGGTAAAACCATGAGCGAAATCATCACAGCTTTTATGCACAAATATGTTTCTGGGCAAATTAATTTGACCGAGTTAGAAGAAGGTGAAAAGTGAAATTATCAACAGTTACGGACTCGCGCAAAAATTAATATAAGTTGGTAATCCATTTAAACAAGTATGCCAGTCGCTTTCTAGGTGAAGAAAACAAATGACCCAAGACCAACCCAACCGATTGGATCGTATTGAAGCCACTCAAGCAGTCCACAGCCAAATTCTTAACGAACTGGCCGTCGCTCACAGAGAATTAACCGAATTCTCTGTACAACAAGCACAAAGAACAGAGGAGAGACTAACAAGATCCGAGCAACTTGCACAGCAAAACTCAGAGGCGATCGCCCAATTAGTAACTGCAACAAATCGTAACACCGCAGCGATCGCTCGCCATGATGAAGCTCTTACTCGCATTGAAGAACAAACGCGGCAAAATGCTGAGAATATGAGCAGACTAGAGCAACGTATGAATCAACTATCCGAGCTAGTCACAACATCAACTACCGAAACAATACAACTTGTAGCACGACAAGCAGTACAAGCAGAACGCGATCGCCAAGCTTGGCAAGAAGATCGCCAAACGTGGCAAGCAGAAATTCGCCGCATCTGGGAGTATTTGGAGCGTCAAACTGGTAATGGCAACGGGAGGAGTGAACAATGATACAAGGACGATTAGAAATCACAATCAAAATTAGCGAATTGCCCCAAGCCAAAACTGTAGAGAACGGCTGGCAGCAATTTGAAATCGATTGCGATGGACGCATTATTACAATCACCGTCAAACCCAAGATTTGGAAGAAACTTACCGACGCAGCTGCCACCTACCCTCAGTGGGTAGCAGCCATCGCAGGAAAAATGGGAGACTCAACAGAGAATGGCTTTGTATTGCTAGAACCAAATATCCAGGTTTTCGAGCGAAAGCCCAAGCCAGATCCGGCAGCGGCTAGTGTTACCTAACTTTATTGTTTCTAATTAGGAACTGATAAAAGGGGAGTAAATACATAACCGCAGTTCTTACATCGAAAGCGCTGGTGCTTGTTGCCATCAGCCAATACTTGGAAACCATTTTTTTGAAGCTCCTTTGATTTGCAGCTGGGGCATTTCAGATTCGATGGGATCGCCTGCACTCGTTGCGTCTGTTTTGGGTGTTTGGATTGCTTGGGAGGTGCACCTTGGCTACTACTAGACGTAGTACTTAATGATACATTCAATAAATCAATCGCTCGCTTCTTCGCCTCTTCAGGTCGTCGGTCATACTTAGAAGTAGTACTTGGTGATGCATGACCTGCAAGCTTGGATACTGTGACAATATCCGCTCCTAAATCTAATAAATCACCTATAAAAGTTCTTCTCAAATCATGGGGAGTAAAATGTTCTACCCCGGCGCGTTCTCCACGCCGTTCCAATGCTCGAAATATTCCCTGTTCGCTCATTCGTCTCGGTATAACTTGTTGCGCCTTATTGAAGGGATAAAATAACGGGCCTGGTTCTAGGTTGCGTACTTTCAACCAAGACTGAACTGCCCGTACTCCGGCTTGAGTCAAATATACAATTCGCTCTTTGTTCCCTTTGGCTTCACGTACAGTTAACGAGCGACTGCGCGGTTTAAAATCGCTGACATCAAGGTGTGTGACTTCACTGCGACGCAACCCTACTATCAAAACCGCTAACAGCGCCGCATCACGATAACCCAAGTTAGAGTTATCCTTTATACAATCATTCCAGAGCTTAGAAATTTCCGAGCCTGAGAGCGCCCGTCCTTTGAGTAGACTTTTACCCCGCACAGAGCCAATATCAGTTGCCCGTCCATACTCTTCGATAGACATCAACCCCAAGCGCCATGCTTCCTTCAACGTCCGCCGCAGGGCACACAACATTTTATTAGCCATCGCCGGACTGTATTTTCCCATCAGCACTGACCGTACCGCAGCAGTATGTTGGTAGCGCAACTTCGACCAATCGAGAGTAGAAGCATCACAACTGTCATCAGTTAACAACCTAGCGATCGCATTCAACGCCTCTCGCATCGTCCGCCGCGAACCCTCGCCAAGACTGTTTATGTAGACTTCAGCTGGGTGTAATATCAGCGGCACTGGTTCAGTTAACGCCAAGGAATCGGGGTTGAAATTGAAATTGGCTGCTGCGCTCTGGTTCACGTTGCTCTTGGTTGGCTGTTTTTGATGGCTTGACTACTTAAAAGCCTTCAAACATATCCTCTGGCAAATGCAGCTCTATTCACAACAATTTTTTACAGGATTTTTCATCAAAGCCGACGCTCAACCGTGGATGCTCCCGATGCGTAAAATGCGTGAGCCCTCATACTACGACAGTACAAGGGTTACACAGACACTATTTTCAACTTATCCGCGAAAATTTTCATTTTATCTGCGACTTTTTCATTTTATGTGCGAACTTACATTTTTATTCCTTTACACAATTATCTCAAAAATCATGGTTGCGAGAACACAGTTTCGGATAAGTAAATGAGTAAAGTCACGCAAAGTGAAAGTAGTAGTGTAGTCACTTGTCCCTTGGCACTGGTTGCACCGCTACCCCTAACCGAACATCCGGCGGCAGTTTATTTGTCGGGACTCTCTGCTGGGTCGCGTCCGGCGATGCGGCAAGCCTTGGATGTGATAGCGAGACTGTTAACCAACAACCTATGTGATGGTATGACTCTGGACTGGGCAGCGCTGCGCTACAAACATACTGCTGCCCTCCGCGCTGTTTTAATGGAACGTTATGCACCAGCAACAGCTAATAAAATGCTTTCTGCCTTAAGGAGAGTCCTAAAAGAAGCCTTAAGACTAGAGTTGATGGACGCTAAAGACTTTGCCCGTGCTGTTGATATTAAAAATGTCAAGGTGTCGAAGGAGTTACAGGGACGCGCTTTAACTGAAAAAGAAATTGCCGATTTAATGCAAGTGTGTTTTGATGACCCCACCCCCACTGGTTACAGAGATGCGGCACTAATTGCCATTCTGCGCGGTGCTGGACTAAGACGCTCTGAGGTGGTGAATTTAAATTTGAGTGATTTTAACTCTACAAGCAGCACTTTAAAAGTGTGGGGTGCGAAAGGCGGGAAAGACCGCACTGTGTATTTACCGGATGCTGCAATTGGGGTAGTGTCAGATTGGATTGATGTTAGAGGTGGGGGTGCTGGCCCCTTGCTGTGTCATATTAATAAAGCTGGTTGCGTGGTCTTACGAAAACTAACGCCCCAGGCGGTGCTGTTCATTTTGCAAAAACGCGGTGAACAGGCTCTTGTGAGTGACTTTTCTGCTCATGATTTTAGGAGAACTTTTATATCAGAACTATTAGACTCTGGGGCAGATATTTCCACAGTGCAACGGTTGGCTGGACACGCAAGCCCTGAATTGACCGCCAGATATGACCGACGCGGTGAACAGACTAAGCGTCGTGCTGTCCAGGCGCTCAGTATCCCTGGTTCGAGGAAAAAGAGGTAGCTGTAGCGATCGCCTCCGTTTTCCAAGAGAACTAAGTGTGATGGCGCTATTCCTCTCCTGCATAAAGAGCGATCGCTCATTTAACCGGATGATAGAGCTTATCTTTCTCATTCAACCGCCACGCATATTTACTGGGGTCGCGGTCTTTGCACCACATTTCAAAATCTTTGGCGCTCAAAGTTGTACGTTTTTCAGTAAGCGTTGAGAATGTGGTATTAAGGCGCATTGCCAGGTCTTTTTCCTCAAAGGGTTGCAACTGTGGTGGTTGCGAATTGTACTGGTAGGGGTAGCCGCTTGATTTATAACGTGACCTTGATGCATTAACGCTCGATTGCATTTGCATTAATGCTCCTTCAAATCGTGCGAGTTTGTTAGATAATTCTTCGAGTTTGGCTTCTACTGAAGTTAACCTGGTTTCTTGTTGGGCATTGTTGCTTGAGCCAATACTTTCTTGGAAACGAAAAAACTCTTCTTCCAATTGATACAAGCGAATTTCTACACTCGCTTCTGTACCTGGTACATCCCCCAAAATGTGATGCAGCCCTTGAATCACCAAATCTGTGGCAGTGGTCTTACGTTCCCTGGCAGCTTTGCGTAGTGCTTGGGCTAGGGTTTTGGGCAGCTTGAAGTTGATTGATTCGCGCTCAGTTCGGGTCATGTCTACACTAATGTATGTACCGCGTGTAGAAATTGTACAGCTGGGTGGGGGTACTCAAAATTTCTGACGTGCCAAATCGTCAAAAACGTTAACGTGACGCTCATTAAAAGCGTTCAATCTCTACACGAGAGGGAGTTAATTGAGTACTTGGGAGAAAATCAGTAGTTTTTGCCAGCCTAGAGAGAAACAAGACATGAAGGGCAGTTAAATGTAAAATTCGATACAATATTGTTAGATAAAACGGTTCTTCTTAGAATTTCTATTCTGAGGATGGATCTATGAAAATCCGCTCTGACGATAAATTTAACTCCCTGCTCTTCCGGAATTATCCGCACCAAGACGGTTATGAGTACTGGCAGAAGTTCGTAAACAGGCTCAGCCATATTCACAAGTCACTGGTAGCTGATGTATCAGATCGGCAACATCCCCACTTGCGTAATAATCTCAATTTAGAAGATGTCCGTGATGTTTATCGAGGACTTGAGGAATACGATTTCCCGATCTACTGGGTCAAGCAAAAACTCACTCTAGACTTGCTTCAGAAGCCTAGCAAAAAGAGGCAGACCTGGACACAAATCAAGTTGCCCATGCCAGCCGCCAGCTTTTTCATTCACGAAGATACCCTTACGAGCAGCAGTGGTAGTTCACTTTTAGTTCTGAGCTATGCCCAACAGCCTGATGGGAGTATCGCTATGTTTGGCTATGCTCATGACGCGAAAGACGATATTTGTGGCAGGATTTACAAGAGCGATGTTGTGGATCACGTGAAGGCAGGCAGTGAAGAGTTTGTGCTGAAAACTTGGGAACTGTTGGCACAACTGCTACGCTTTTGGGCAAAACACCGAGAGTCAATGACTGCCGAACCCGTACAGCATCACCACAATGAGAGGGGTGATCATACCTGGAACATCAACTGGATTGATGACAAAGTTTCAAAGCGAACTGAACCCATAGGAGACCATACCAGCCCTAAGACTCATTGGAGACGAGGACACTGGAGGAACCAACCTTGCGGACTAGGGATGAAAGAACACAAGTTGATTTGGATTAATCCTATTTTGGTCAATTCGTCTCCCGAATAGTACTACAAAAAGGTAGAGGCAGCCGTCCTTGTGCAGCCTGCACATCGTCATCGCCAGTTCTGGGAGAAAAGGACGATTGCTGCTGTTAGGTGTGCGATCGCACTTACAACCTGTATACTTTGTAAGAATTTTGCAATACTTGCTTTCTTCTTTGTGCTACCTAGTGGTATTTGATATAAGGGCGAGTCCTTACTAGAGCTGCTAAAAGGAGAGTTCACAAAAAAAGCAAAGTTGATAACCAATAGTCAGTTGTCAGTTAATTGCCGCGCCTGATTTAAGTTTCTACAACTTTGGTAGAAAGCCCAGCCAAGGCACCACTTGGGGTTTCACCAATTATATAAACATCAATTTCAATTCTGCCTAAGCGATACACAATCGGGTTAGCTAAGTTCAATTTAATTGTCTGCACCAGTGCTTTAAATTTGGCTACCATCTGTTTTTCTTCGTCGCCGTGCCAATCTTCGTCAGTTGTGGCTGCACTAAAGAAGTTGTCCACACTAATAGTTTCAATTGGGGAGTCTGAAGAATGACCCATTCGCTGCACAACTTCTTGAGGTGTTATGCGTGCAGCACCTGACCACAAGAAAACTTCAAATGGGTACTCAGATTCACTCATCATGAGTAAACCATTAGCTGCTGCTTTTAGTTGGTCAACAATTTGGGTGTCTGTCATAATCAGTAGATAGTGCGATCGCTCTACACGCTATCATCCATCCACCCGCACTCACAATCCCAATGCACCCGTGCTGTATAGTCTCGGTTCATCTCAACGCCACACTGAGGACACTTGCCAGTAAACATTGGGTGCGTGTCCAGTAACCAAAGCTGTTCCTCCCTCGTCCAGCGCTGCGGCGGCTGAATAATTTCCTCGCCGTTATAGGTCACACGCTCTATTACCAGTTCCGAATCAATATACCTTGCCCCTTGGGGTTCCCACAGTTCTTGGTCATCACCAATACCCAAAAAATCCACGAACTGCTTACCCTCTAGTTCGGGGTCAGGACGGAAATCAAGACAGGTGTTTGCTGCTGGGCCTGTGGGATGGACAGCACAGACAACATGGGGGTTATGGGAGTAGAACTGGCAGCTAGCGCACTCTTTGATTTTTGGCATAGTACCAGTTTAATTCCTTGCACGAGTGCGACGCACCTACCCGTTTTTGTTATTCTATATCTGTACACCACTTTTATAGATTTATTGTTTACACTTATGGCAGGAAGAAAAAAACTAGACCGCGTAAATTTACATGCACGAGTTGCACCAGGGACGGGGGATAAGCTCAAAGAAATCGCGCAATTACTGGGCTATACCTACGACAATGAAGGTTCAACAGGTCAATTACTTGATGCGATCGCGTCAGGTGAACTAATATTAATCGCTACTAAAAATAGAAGTAATGCTAGTAAAAGTGGTTAAGTTTTTGACGTAAAAGTGGTTTAAAATAAATCTGGGGACGTTGCGTGTCCCCAGTTACCAAATAAAGGAGGTGATTGATTGAGCAAAAATGGTAACGGTCATCGAGGTTTTTGGAACCCGGTTAAAGTCTTTATCCGTTTAATCCAAGGAGTTTGGAAAAAGCGCTTTGGAAGTATCGGGGGAAACCTACCTCGTAGACTCGGAAGTTGTCAGAGATGACCTGGACGATATTGCAGACGAGCCAGATTCTCAAGACAACGTTGATAACTAACATATAGTTAGTAGCCCCTAGTATCCTGCTAGGGGCTTTACTCTAAATTAAAACCTAGTTTGATTATGGCAGATTCCAACACCGCAATTGTTTGTCCTGTTTATTATCAAATTATTCAGCGCCGAGGTAACGGCTGGGCTTTTAAGCATGGTGAGCCATTTATTAACTTATTTAACGCCCCGAATTTGTCACCGGAAGAAGAGTTTGCAGCTTTTGGCACTTCTATGAAGAAAGTCGCCATTGAACTATTCCGCATCAACGGCGGCAAGCAGGGCTATTACATAGCGAATATCTTGGATAAAAAATACTACTACTGCGGTACTGAGTGGGAGGATGTGAAAGTCAAGTTAAGGGAGTTGGGAATTGGTAGACCAGACCCAATGGAAGCATGAAGACATAACAACTTGAATTAAGTCTAAAAAAATTAGTTGCTCTACTTGTATTCTTGGCTTTATTTAGTCTAATTTCAAATATTTAGAGACATAGTTTTCTCTTTTTTATTGTGAGGAGAATATGAAAATAAAAATATCTGACCTTAACATTCCTGAAGCTAACGACGACATTGAAGAATTGTCTCAAACTGAACAATTCAGTGTCAAAGGTGGATTACTTCCCTTAATTGTTGGGGTTGCCCTTCTTCTATATTCACCAAAAGCCTATTAGAGAAGGGATCATTTGTCTAAAAATGTAGGGAATATCCTCTTCTCAAAGTAGTGGGAAGGGGTATAACCTACTGTTTGAGCGTAGATTAGCTTGTACTGTTGTCATTTTTATAAGCCTTTGTGCGATCGCACTTCTTGATTTTCGGCATAGCACCAGTATATTGTGTGTCCAGTCGGGGCGATCGCATTCTGTCGGTATAGCACCTGTTTTAGAAATCATTCGCACAGCAGTCCACAAGTTTTGGAGCAATAGTTGCAGCCCAGCCAATAGAAAACTTGCTCAACTTAAAGAATGGTGCAGCCGGTAGATGTCCGACGGGAGCCTCCAGGCTAAAAATAAGGTCAGAATATTGCCGCCAGTCTAACGAAACCATTACTTAATGCCCATCTCAAGAACCCATCAGCAAACTTAACTGACATAGAAGTAACTGATGTGATGCACCCACTATTTGGGCGAAGGTTTGCAGTGATATCCATATCAACCCCGCCAAGTGGTGAGGGTCATGCGGTAGTAGCCTATCGAGGTCATATGCGCTTACGCATTCCTTTATCAGCAACCCAATTAGCTCTCCCAAAACAGTATTTACGTACTAAGCTCACATTAGAGAGTGTGACTGAGTTAGTCACGTTAGCCAAACAATGTGAGGTTTTATGTCAATCCCACCCCGTGAGATCTGGGAACGCCTCACCCCAGCACTCCAAGAAGTAATCACAGACGAACTACAAACCGTCTTCCAGGAGGTAATTTATGAGTACCTCAGAGCTAGTAACACTCCAACACCTGAACCGCAAAGCGATAATCTACATTCGTCAGTCTACCCCCACATCAATTAATCAGCAATCAGGAGAGTTTGCGTCTGCAATACGCTCTGCGTCAGCGAGCTATAGAACTGGGCTGGTCGGATAATAACATTGAGGTAATTGACACTGATCTAGGTATTACCGCCGCCAGCGCAGAACAGCGACCAGGCTTTAAAGAACTGTTAGCCCAGGTAACTTTAGGATTAGTAGGGATTATCCTCTCTTATGATGTTACTCGCCTGTCACGTAATTGCTCAGATTGGTATCCCTTGCTGGACTTGTGTGGTTACAGAGGGTTGTTTGATTGCTGACAGAGATGGGGTTTATGATCCCAAGTAGTGCCAATGGTCGATTATTGTTGGGACTCAAAGGACAAATTTCCGAAGTAGAGTTGCATACGATTCGTTCCCGCTTAAGTGCTGGGATTCTTAGCAAAGCCAGGCGTGGTGAACTGGCACTCACCTTACCTGTGGGTTTGGTTCGTGATGAACTGGGAGTGGTGCAGAAAGACCCAAATCGTGAGGTGATTAACCGAATTAACTTAGTGTTTGAGATTTTTGGGCAACGTAAGTCAGCTTCCAAAGTGTTGCAGACGTTCAACAGTGAAGGGCTGTTGCTTCCACGGAGAAATCGCTTTGGTGATATTTTCTGGCGCAAGCCTAGCGTGGCAAGTATCATCTCAATTCTGAAAAATCCTGCCTACGCTGGTGCATTTGTATATGGACGTACACGTACTCTCAAACGTGGTTTGGTTTCAAATCAGCCACAACAAAAGCAATTGCCAATGGCCGAATGGAAAATCCGAGTCAATGACGTATATCCAGCTTACATCAGTTGGCAAACCTACGAGCGTAATCAGGCACAGCTTATGGATAATTATGCTGAGTATGACCGCAATAAAACTCGTGGTATCCCTCGCCCTGGTGCAGCATTACTGCATGGGATAGTTTACTGTGGTGAATGTGGTCACAAGATGGTTGTCCAGTACAAAGGCGCAACCCGCTATATTTGTAACTCCTTACGGCAGCAGCAGTATCGTGTGCCTGTTTGTCAGTATATTCCTGCTGATGCAATTGATGAGTACGTAGTCAATGCCTTTTTAGAAGCTTTGTCAGTTGTAGAGCTAGATGCTTATCACAAAGCTGTCAAAACCCAACAGCAGTCTCAAGAGACAGTGGAACGAGCGCACTCTCAACAAATACAACGTTTACAGTATCAAGTAGCACTAGCAGAAAGACAGTTTAACCGGGTTGACCCGGATAACCGATTGGTAGCGGCCGAACTAGAACAGCGTTGGGAAAACGCTTTACGCGAACTAAAACTTTCGCCAAGAAAACTATGCTCAACGTCAGCAGCCTCAAACAGTAGATCACCTACCAAAAGAACTCAAAACTGCTTTTATTAACATTGGACAAAGGCTCCCTGAACTTTGGCACAGTGGCACCTTGACACAAGTGCAAAAAAAATCTCTGCTACGCTGCCTCATTGATAAGGTCGTCATTCATCGTGTTGCACGTGATACAGTTCGCACTCGGATTATTTGGAAAGGTGGTGACACTACTAATGTTGACCTGCCAATCCCAGTTGGTTCATTGGCTGAACTCACCAATGCCCAGGAATTGGAAACTCAGGTTGTTAGTTTGAGCCAACAAAGTATTGATGACCAAGTTATCGCTCAACAACTGACGGCACAAGGTTATCGATCGCCACTATGCAAAACTCTCCTGCCCAGTACAGTCAAAACTATCCGGCTTAAACATCATATTTTTCAAAACCGTAGCCAGTCTCATCCCCGCGAGATTTCGGGTTATCTTACGGTTCCTCAAGTTGCCCAGTCTTTAGAACTTTCACCCCACTGGATCTACGATCGCATTCATAACGGAACGATCGCCATTAGCAAGGATGAATCAACCGGGCTTTATCTGTTTCCTAACCTTCCCGATACACTCTTACAATTCCAAAAGCTCAAAGCTGGAGAACTCCAGAACTTGCGTTTTTGAAAGGAGTATCAAGATGCCCAATCAAAAGAGCTGCCTAACTGCCACCCTACAACATCGCCAAATTTTGCATAATCTTGTCCTACGCTTTCCCAAATACGGCTCTGCACGGAGAATCCAAAACGTCCCTGACTGTACTTTACCCACAACCTATCTATCGTCTCTAGGTCTAGACAGGGGAATTCTGTAAAGTCTTCCTCCCTAAGCCAACCGTCTTTAACGCGACGAGCTATTTTTAGCATCACTGCCCCAGTTTCTTCATCAGCTTTTTGCCACTGCCCTGCTACTAGTAGGTCGCGTAACGGGGTGTAGTCCACACCTACATTTGAGAGTAGTTTATCTTGTTCAGACATTAGAGCATTCTTAAAAGCGCAATTGGATTTTCTTCATAGCACCAGTTTAATTGCTCGTTTACCTTCAGGCGATCGCGCCTCGGAAAATTAATATTATCTCTAATAAAAATCAAAGAAAATCTTATACAAGTGTTGAAATTGATGATTTCAATATAGTTTAAAATAATATAAATGGGGAGATTTAGCCCTGATTTTCTAATAATAAATAATAGTAAAAACTTGATTATTATAATACGCACTCGTGCCACCCCAGAACAAATAGAACAGATGCTCCTGGAGCATAAATTTTATATTAAACTTGCGGTTGACATCGAACGCCGTATCCTTACCGGGGGCGGTGAAATGCATTTTGACTGCGAACAGGTATTACTTGAGGATGGCAGCAGGCAAGTAAATATCTGGGGTGCAAACTTTATGCCTATTAATCAAAAAATTACTTATGATTCTCTAATCAATATTCGCCCTCGCCAAAACCGTTCAATGGAAATTTTAGACGCTACGATTAGAGAAATTGTTAGCCAAATTATCGAAGAGTTGCTAGGTAACGTATGACTGAGTTGACTAAAAAACAAGAACGCTTCCTACAAGATGATATCCCCACTCGCTTGGGTCACTTAGCGACAAACTTAGCTCGAATTAAATCTTTTTCTGATAATTTGGCACACCCAGATTTTGCAGTCAGTCTCATCAGAGAAAGTAAATATTTTATTGAGTGGACAGCACCCCAAATGGATATTGACCAAGCCGCAGAGTTAGTGGAATTGGGGCGTACTTTAACACGTTGGCAATTTAACTGGGAAAAAATTTGGTCTGATACCACAGCTTTAAGCCAGGTTCAAGCTGAAGTCGGTTCGTGGTCGCAACGTGTCTTGGATATGTCGGGATTGTTATCAGAATCAGTCTCTGAAGCTTGTTAAAGTTAATCATCATCTTTGACTTCTAACTGGGGAACGCAACTATTAACAGGGTTCCCGAATTGGGGGTGCGATCGCACTGGCGAATGAAACAGTAGCTCATCAGGGGGTTGTCGTATGATGTTCGACCTTAAAAGCAATGTGCATCGTCACCTTGTAGCGCACAATCTGATTGTTCTCGACATCAGCAGTCCAGTTAGTTATCTCAAGAGCGCTAATGCCACGCAACGTCAGCGCCGCTTCTGCTAAACCCTGTTGCACTGCATCATCAAAGTTTTTTTCGGAAGAAGCTACAATCTCGATTACTTTAGCGACTGACATGAATATTCTCCTTTCGTTACATTTGTGATTCGCTCACTCAGCAGCATTGTTTCCGTTTCTTGGGTGGAGTTGGTAGGAAATGACCTGCACTGCATTTTAAATTCCAATGGCAGTAGCAATAGCTTTATATCTTATGTGCTCCTTACTTGTTCGTTCTAATTCTCAATTTGTACAGAGCAGAATTAGCTTGTCGTCTACCATAGGGCAGTTTCCTTGGTTGTGTTGCAAAAAATTTTTGAGGAAGTGTTGGGACTAGCCGGGCGGTGCAGCAGATTGTAGCGGCGTGGGAGTCCGGCAATGCGTGAAACCCAAGAGCAGGTGACGGTGTTTATTAAGTCCCTACCCTCCAATGATGTACCTGACATGCTGCCCCAAGAAGTTGTGGTGCGGTTGAGCAGGAAGATTCAAGCATAGTGGGTAGGTGCGATCGCTTTTTGGCTGGTTCTGGGTATCTGCCGAGATACCCGCATTCAGGGGACACGTAAAAACGGCAATATAAACGAATTACCGCAAGTCTACTACAAAACCCGATCGCCTCTAGCTTAAACTTGAGATGCCTTGCTAGTGTAAAAAATTACACTAATCAAGCTATAACTGTTGTGTAACGCGATCGCCTCCCTATGAAAAAAGTTTTGATAGGTCTATTAATTGCTCTGCTCGTCGGCTGTTCACAGGGACGAACACAAAAAAATGCTTCTACATCTGGTAATTCAATAAGTGTCTTCCCAAAAATCCTGGCATTAAAGGATGGGAAGAAGGAATCAGCACAAATTGATATCTATGGACAGGAATTTGAAAAACTAAAAAAACTATGCATTGAAAGTGATAAAGATTTAGCTGGGATGATTGACTCCATTGTTAAGAAAGAAAAGGCATATGGTGACAACTCGGCTACAAATCTTGATACTTTAAAATCTTTTAATGATATGGCAGAAAGCGGCTTTGAGCGTAAACCAGGAAAATGTATGGAAATTTATCTAACGTTAAACAACAACTTAAAAGAATTAAATGAATCAAACAAATAAAAAATCAGATTATGACCGTAAATTATTGAAAATCACTTGCCCCAAATGCGGCTCCTCAGAAACCACCTATGATCCGGAAGCTCGTTATTACTCTTGCGATCGCTGCTTTTTTGAGTGGAGTGAAACAATAACAGGCGATCACATTGCTCAACTTCGCTTTACACCGCCATTGGCTTGACGATTGCACCATAAAATAAAGTTATTGTGCAGCGTGAATTACTTGCGATAAGTAGTCAACATGATTAAACTCGACCAGTTTTTAAAGTTGCTGGGTATAGCCTCAACTGGAGGGCAAGCCAAACTGATGATTATTGATGGTGATGTAAAAGTCAATGGTACAGTTGAAACCCGACGAGGAAGGAAATTAACTGAAGACGACCAAGTAACAGTAGGAGGGCAAACTTTCAAGGTTGGGGATGTAACACATAGTAACAATTAAATACCTCGTGTTGTCTTCTGGTATTTGCTGGACATTACCCAAAGCTAAAAAGGCATGAGGGAGTTTTAGCATTATAAGAGCGATCGCCCAATTTGTGAATTTACTATCTCAGCATTGATAAACCCACCAACAATTAGTTGTCAGTGTTTTGAATATTACCGCCAATCTGCTCTGCGTTGACTGTGTTAGCATCTACAATGCCCCCAGCAAACTGGGAATCAGGTTGGTAATAAATAGTGACTTTTCCAGATGTTTCTGCTAGTTGTTTATTTTGTTGATTAATTGTAGAAAATAACTGATTAATTACTTTATCTTTATCCTCAAGTCTGGCTTGATATTGTGCTTCTAATACTTTGTGTGCAAATTCATAGCCTTGCATGAAGTCACCATGTATCTTCGCCTTATCAGCATCAGGAGAAACAGCAACCCTGACTACAAGAATGCCATCGCCTTTCTTTTCAATGCTTTGAACATCCAGTTGAGCGCCTTGGTTTTCGACTTCTACTTTTTTGAAAGAGTATGCAAAAGCGTCCCAGTCTATGCCGTTGCGGAAAATTAGGTCTAAAGTTTCTAATGATTTTTGAAATAATTTAGTAAACTCTCCTGGTGCAAAGTTTCCACTACCAGGACGGCGTTCTTGTTGATTGTCTCGCAGATAAATATAGTCACAAATTACGCCATCAAGGCTGGTAGTACTATTAGTATGCCAATCCTCTATACAGGCTCCGGTTAATACTGCCTTGTAAAAGTTGGTGTTAAGTGCTTGAGTTCTAATTAGTTTTGCCCCGCTCAGGTCAGCCTCGCTGAGATTTATGCCTGTAAGGTCCATCCAACTGAGGTTTACTCCCTTCAATATTGCTCCCCTCAGGTTTGCTTCCCGGATATCTGCTGCATTGAGACTTTCGCCAGCTAAGCTGAATATACTTCCGAGGATTTTGCTGCGGTTAGCTCGGGAGAGATCTACCTTATTAAGTTTTGCTCCACTGAGATCGGCCTCTATTAGATTTGCTCCCCGAAGGTTCGCCTCCCTTAAGTCCACCTTTCTAAGATTTGCTCTACTTAGGTCAGCCTTTACAAACTCTACTTTGCTTAAACTTTTCGCTTTGCTGAAGTCTACCCCCTGGAGATCTAAGCCGTTAAGCCTTGCTCCAGAGAGATCCACCTCATCAAGTTTTGCCCCACTGAGGTGGGCTTTAAAAAAGCCCACAGATTTCCCATGTTTCTCTATGAATTCTGGGCTTTGTACCACCCATGCGGGTAGCCCAATTAGTTTCGCATTGCGAAGGCTAGCTTTACTAAGGTCTGCATCGTTGAATTTTGCACCGACGAGTTCTGCTCCATCGAGGATGGCCCCACTAAGGTCTGCTCCGCTAAGGTCCGCTTTGTTGAGATTAGCTCCATTGAGCTTCGCCCTGTGCAGATCAGTTCCCCTCAGGTCTGCATTGCTCAAATCAGCCTTCTCTAGGTGTACCATGCTGTTCCTTAACTCAAGGATGTCTCCGCTGCCGAGACCTCTTTCTTTAAGGAGGTGCATTAAATGACGGTATGACCCAAGCATTGCACCTCTAAGGTCAGCTCCTTGAAGGTTCGCCTCTGTAAGGTTTACTTCAATTAGCTTTTGGAACTCATTTCCCCAGATTACCTCTCTAAGCGGAATATTAGCAGGACTAACTATGAGTATGTTCAAAGCATTATTTTCTTGGCATCGTCTCCACTCATTCCAAACCTCCACTCCTTGCTTAAGTATTGCCAGATGTTCTTCATTTGCCATCTTGAGCTAACCCCTCTGCTTCATCGGGAGCAACTTATCTACACCGCTTCCTGCCAGCCTTCTATAGAAGCCAACAGGATATTAATTAAAGGATGATCAACTAACTCCTTCAACGCCTCTGTTCCCCCTGACTTAAGCGCACCAATAACTCGTGCTTTTAGGGTTGGGTTCTTTTCAATTTCATCAACAGCCTTAGCCACAACTGTCATTTTTTCAGCACTAGTCGTAGTGGGGTAAGTCTGTTGCAGGTGTTGTAGGAGGGCTTCAATTTCTTTGGCAGCTTCTACAAGGTTTTGTCTTTGTTCAGGCGTGTAGTTAGTTATATTTCCACCTATTTGGTTTGCGTTAACCGTCTCTGCGTCTACAAGACCACCTGCAAATTGAGCGCCTTTTAAATCAAAATTAGAAGTTTTATTTTTCATATTCTGTTGATTCTGATTTCCTTGTATATAGTCACCTTCAATACGCTCGTTGTAATTACCGCTACCCATATTAATAGTGCGATCGCCAGCCATTTTTGCTTTTTTCTCCTTGGAATTAGATATGAATAAAGTTTTAGAATTATTTCTAATTTTTATCTTTGGAGTTAAAGACTCTGGTATCCCATTAAGGTCAATATTATTACGACCAAACTCAAAAGCATCTTTATAGTTTCTTCCTGCACCAAGAGCGTCATAAAATGCTACAGAGAAATTAATAGCAGCTTTATCTGTGATAGCGCGTTCCATGCCAATAACACAGTCAATATGCTGATATATTGCCTCAGCCTGAGCCTCAGAGTAGCAAGCATTAAGTAGTACACATTCAATAGTGTCTTTACATAACTCAAATAGGGTTGCTAGTGAGTTTGTACTAACTAGTTGCATTTGACCAGAGTTATTTTCTAAAGCTATGCCACCTGATTGAGAATTTAAACGGACAGCATTGCGCTGATGCTGCTCATAATTATTCTTTGAATCTACACCATTATTTTTTGTAGCGTGACCAGAAAAATGTACAATTTGTGGTTCGTTATCTAATAAAGCACGACGCAAATCATCAATGCGAACTGCCCACCTCGTAATTAATTCAAATTCTTCTCTCGCTCTCGAACGCTCCAATGCAGCTTGGATTTCCCGCACTTCCTCATCTAAACGGAGCTTATTTGTATCTTTTGGATTAGCTGATAATATTAAAATCTTTTTCATACTTTTGATAAAAGTGTAATTTATCAAATTTAAGTCATCAAAGTATTTTTATTCAGTTGATTGCTGTCTTTCTAAAGAATCTCCCTCTACATAATCGCCTTGAATATCCTCGTTGTAATTACCGCTACTCATATTTATGGTGCGATTTTCTGTGTAAAAACTAGGGCGCTCTAACGCCGTCATTACCATATTTGTTAGTCTACGAATTTGTATATTTTTTTCTGCTATTAATGCTCTTAGTTCTCCCTCTGGTAAGCCTTTAAGCTGATTGTAAGTTTCAAAGTATTCTGCACTGAGTTCAGACTTATTAGCAGTTTCTGCTGTCTTGGCTCTAAGTAAAAACTTATCCTGACCCCGTTTTTCCATTGCCACAATTTCTAGTTCAGCATTTGGATTATTTTCTGCTAGTCGTTTAAAGGCGATCGCAATCGCACGAGGGTCAACGCCCTGGTTGTGGTAGAGGTCGAGGGTATCAACAATTGGTTTGATGAAATCTCCAAACTCCCCATCTGCAAAAACTTCTTGTAGATTGTCCGGTTTGCGAAGGGGGTTTGGGTTTTCTTTAGTGGGGAGTCGCATATAAACGTACTCACACCTTACTCCATCAAACTTAGTATCACTGGTAATACCCCAGTCTTCAATAAAGGCTCCGGTGAGAGTAGCACCTGTTAAATCAGTTCCGTCTAGCTGAGTTTGCTTCAGCTTTGCTCTGGATAAATCAGCGTCTTGCAAATTGGCTTCACTCAGATTTGCGCCAATAAAGCTGGCATCAACTAGGTTTGCTCCTCGCAGATTTACTCCACGTAGGTTCAAACCATCAAAGTTTTTGTCTTGCCCAACTCCAGTTATTACAAGTTGCCGCACTTGTGATTTGTCAAGATAAGTTTTTCCAACACGAGCTAGGTCAAGCTTTTTGGCTTGATGCCAGCGGGTGCGAGTTATATTAGCCTTTCTCAAATCTGTGTTCTTGAGGGTTGCAGCAGTGAAATGAGCATCTGTTAAATCAGCACCAGGAAAACTGGTGCCACCAGTAGCAGCAAAGGCAACCGCAATCTGTCGCACCGAGATAAACTTTTCTTCTTCAGCTAGGGTTCGCCAACCAGTGTAAATACCTAACAACGTTATAGCCATTGCCACCGCAGCTGTTACAGGCCAAGCTAAAGCCGTTTGCTCAAACACACGGCTGAATATTACCACAGCCGCTGCCATAGCCGAAACCCAAACCACAGTCTCAAACGCAGCCAAGACCCAAGCCATAGCTACAAAGGTAGATCCAAATACAGTCAAAGCCCCAGTAAAAATTCCAGCTAAAGACCAAGCCCCAAGCCCAGCTACACTCCAAGCTGCCTGAACAATTGCATTAATACCCTCACTTCCAAACACAGTACCAAGCACAGCGCCAAGTATAGCCACGCTCCCAGCTACAATCCCAGCCACAACTACCAGAGCTGCTGTAAATCCTTTCCGGACAGCGGCAATGAAGAAACCTGCTAGCATCATAGAGCTAATTAAACCACCGACACTGCTGTTAAGACGTGTAGGACTGAAGAGGACTTCTGAGGAAATAACACCAGTTATCCCAGATGCATATCCCGCTAATCCTGAGAGGAAGAGTAAGACTGCTATTAGAAAAGCAGTTGACCAGCACTGTAGTCCAGCCTTAGCATAGCTAAAGTTTGCATCTCTCAGGTTAGCGTTAGTAAAATCTGCACCTCGGATGTCCGCACGACTGAAGTTTGCACCCTCAAGGTCTTTCCTACCCTCGAAAGAGCGGCCACGGAGATTTTGTCCAGAGAAGTCCAGGGGCATAACTTGAAGCAGAAGATGGACTTAATTTTCTTATACAGGAACAGGACGAAAGTTTCCTGAATTTTTACACCTCAAATCCCACGCCAACAATAACTAGCGGTTCTGCTTCACTGTTAGAACACGTTGGTAAACTCAATTTAGAGTAGCGATCGCCCCCACATTCCCCTACTCCTGCACCGTCACTACCAGTTCTTCCAGCAGCGCATTGTTTATTCGCTGCGCCTCCTCACCTGTGGCTTCAGTTATTTCATAAGCTTGCTGCACTAGCTTTTGAACTTCTGTTGGCAGCGCTTCATACTTCTCTGTGTTGAGGATGACAAGACGGCAACCGGGGTAGGGCATGAAGTCGCTAAACGGCTGCATCTGGTGTTTTATGAGAAGTTTGGATAGTAGTGTGATGGGATGATGCGGTTTTTGATTATCCTCACTGCGATTGATAGCCGATGCCATGTAACCACAAAACCAAGCTAGGGTATCCGTATCACCAGATAGTGCTGCTACAGTACCTGCCACCAATTGCTTGTTTATACTCGCAGGCAGCGTGTCAAAAATTTTATCTAAAGCTTCTGGGTGGCGCTTGTGGCAATAGCATACTACTTGCTCAACAAGTTTATCGGTTTTGGTAGGTTGCCCAAATCCTTTAGCAGACATAGCATAGTCTCTAATTTAACTAAATAGATAAGTTTTATTAGTATATGTTACTAATAGCACTTAAATATCTAGATAAATACGTTCTTGTTGATGCTGACTTTGACGTTTTTTTATTGCGTGTAATGCTGCAAATGCCTCGGCTGTTGATAGTGTTCCATTAGCAATAAGCGCTATAATTTCAACTACTACAGGGTCTTCACCTGCTGCTTTTTGAGCATTTTTCCACTCTTGTAAGTCTTCATCGGAGGTGATGATTTTATCAGGTGTGATATTAGCCATAAAACATCTATATAGATACCTGAATTAGAATCTACCCACAAGCACTAACAATCTTTGACGACTTAGCAACTGCATTCATTGCTACTCATTATCTGTTTTATTAAGCATCGTTTATTCTGAAACTGAGCTTAATCATCTCCATGAGTTAAGCGACAACGACTTTGGGTCTTGCAAGCAAGTCGAGAAGAACGCTCTTGCACAATAGTTGCTAAATCTGGTCGTCCTGTCAGGAAAAGTCGCCAATCTGCCCAAATCCCATATAGGAAGTCGGCAATAGCATCGATAACTGGTAACTTAGTTGCAGCATAGACCCAGCCCATTCCAAGTGCTTCGTAGGTGCGGCGAAACACCTCGACATTTTTAACTAACGTTCCGTCTGGCAACACAGCATGAATACGCCCCATTGCAGTTTCATAGTCAACATCGCCGTGCGCTTGGGGATTGTAGTCATCAGCGGCAATATCTACAAACGCCACCAGCCCTCGACCCGCGTCTCGGTTCTTCAAAAAGTTAACCTCACGCAGACACAAGGGACATTGACCGTCATACAGCAGTTTGATTTTCCATGACGGTGGAGCAGCATACTTCTGGTTGAGGAAGCCATCAGAACTGTAAGATTGGGTCTGTGATGAAGACATTTTGGAGTCTTAATAAGTTTATTTTCAAAGTATGAGGTGTAACGCCCCTGGAGATAGATATGTTACAACAGCCACCTGCCTTTGGTTTCCTACAATTTTACTGCCTTTGTACTGCTTCAGTAGCCGTTTTGGTATATACCTGGTGCTTTTGATCAGGCGATCGCCAGTGACTGGAACCTTCGCTTCATTCAATGCAATTATCTGCTCGCGTAAATGCGATCGCACATAAGTTTTACCCCTCATCCTACATATTCCCATTCAAACATTCGCCCATGCGTTCGCGTAGCGTACCGGAGGTTTATCGCGAAGCGAATCGGAGGTTTATCGCCTAAACCTGCATTTACCCACTTTGGTTAAGCGGTTTTTGAGTCTGCTGCAACCAATAAACCAGACATATCCAACACTCGTTCTGACCAAGTAGCGGAAATTGAGGCAAGATTTGCAACTTCGGTTAACTTATCGCCTTGATTTACCCAGCCTTGTAGTAATTCTTGCAATTGGGTTAATTCAACATTATTAACATGACTTTGTTTTTGTAACAAATTGACATACAGCAAGCTTTCCGCTAGTAACACTGGAACTATTTCACGGCTGGCATTTTTTTGACTCCAAGATTTTAGACGCGCTAAAGTCGCAGCCAATTCTCCTAACTGTTGTGGATAAGGCTGATTTAAAAAACTTGCTTCAATTGCGTTCCAGTTGGGCATTACAATTCTCCTAGCAATCGCTCGGTAATCTTGGTAATTTTTTCTCTAATGATGGGGGATTCAATTATCATTGTACGATTATTTTGACTGGGGCGAATATTAATAATCGATTCAAAAACTATTTCCCGCGTGTAAGGACACCAATCAGCACCCCAAAGGTCTTTTTGTCTGCTGCCATCTTTCAACAACTCTTGTTCGCATTCATAGTGACGTTCTGCTCCACCAGCTAGAATTTCGCGCTCGATATCCACGACTATTTTGATAAATACTCCCCACATTTGCAACATTTCATCTAATTGTTCTTTTGTAGCTCGAACGCGAATTATTAAAACCAATTTACCCAACCTCAATTACAGTTTTTATAAAAGGCTCACGAGACTCCTGCTTGATTTGGCTTATGTAATTTTATATATAAAAATTCAATCTTTTACCAACAGCATTACTCGCGTAATACTGCTCTAATTTTAAAGTTTTTATTGATAAAAAACACAATTTTAAAAATATTTTTAGTTTAGAATGATTAACTAACATTAATTAATCCTGAGAGCATCCGCTATTGTTGAGACTATATATCATATTTTTTTAGATTTAATAACTATAACTTTACCCCCAACACGCGGCATATTTCCCGCACTGGTGCTTTTTGTTGCTCTAACTCCTGTAACCTTGTCAGTAGCCGTTTTGGTATATACGTAGTGCTTTTAACGAGGCGATCGCCCTCGCTCCAAAATTCATAGTGATAATCAGCCTGCGGGTAATCTTTGCCGTTCCAATTTTGGAGTTTAGCGACGGCTTCATATTTGTCAGGAGCATTAAAAATTGTGATGATTCAAAAACTGCAAAATCTTTTGAGATGTTATTTGTGGCTGTTCAAGTTGGGGCGCGTGACCGCAATTGTTAAGCTTGATGAGCTTAGAATTGGCAATGTCTTGTTGAAATTTTTCTGCATCTTCAGGTGGGAGCATATCATCAGCTTCTCCCCATAAAATCAGTGTTGGTTTGTCAACTTGGGCAATTCTATTTGCCAAGTCACTATAACCACCAGTTTTGACATAGGAAATCATGGCATCATGCCAAAGCGGCATTTCTTGGTGTAGCATCGCGCACTGAATAGCCAAAAGGATTTTTGTATCTAAATTAGCTAAAATACTGCCTACATTTAATGCCAAAATGTGGCGTTGACGTAGATATTCTACAGCCAAAAAGTCAAAAGGAGGAAACAAGTATTGAACAAAGGTGGGAGCACAAGTGTAACCCAAACTATTAATCAATACTAGCGATTTGACAACTTCAGGATAAGTGAGAGTAAAGTCAATTGCAGTTGCACCTCCCATTGATGCACCTACTAGTACGATCGGTTGGTTGATTAAAGTTGTCCAAAATTCGTAAAGGTGAATTTTGATGACAGTTGGGCTGTATTTGATTTCTTTTTGCCTTTGTGTAAAGCCAAAACCTAACAAATCTACTGCCCATGTTTCATTTTGAGCGGCAAGTAATGGCAACAGAAGACGGAACTCTAGGATGGAACTGTCGAAGCCGTGCAGCAGCAGAATCGGTGTTCCTCCCCAACCTTTGTGAATGTAGGTTGTGAGAATTGGCTGTTGGCTGAGGTAAGTTGCAAGGGCAATTCTTTCAATACTTTCAACGAAAGCGATCGCCTCTGAGTCTTTGAGTTGATTAACTTGTGATGGAAGAAAATTGGGAAGCATTATGTTTATTTATAAAAGTTTTTAACAGATACAAGCGCGCACCTTGGTGAGGCGTGTCAGGTTACTACCTCTGGGGCAACAGGCTGCTGCAACAGCCGCCCACGAGAGGTTTATTAGTACAATTTTACTAAAAATCAGGAAATTAAGCGATATATAAGCTTTTTAATCCTGTTTTCTACGGCTTTCACTTTCAACGAAAGTCTTAATCTCGTTTACGCTCTTGTGACTATCAATCATTGCCTGCACTGCCACAACTTTATGTTTGGGCACTGAAAGCGATCGCCCCTTCCACTCGCCATCCTCTAGAACTTCATAAGAGTACCCCCAATACCAATGGTCGGGGTTATCCGGGTTCCGTGTACCATCGACTCGTGGGTATGATGCCACAGCCCCCGACTTCAACTTTTTATTTTTGAGGTATTTGTACAAGCAACCACTGGCTTGCGGTCTTTCTAGAGAAAAAGATTGTTTGTCCTCTAGAACTTTTTCTAAACAAGGGGATGCAGCTACATGGCATTCTTTCTCTAGAAAATTAGATGAACTATCCCCTAGAACTTTAATAAAGTCTTTGATTGCCGCCACAGGTGCATTGTTCTCAATCATTCGCCGCACCATGCTGACTTTCTCTTTGGGAACGCTAAGGGACTTTGATTTCCATACACCATCCTCTAGAACTTTGTAGTTGTATCCCCAATACCAGTGGTTTAGGTTATCTGGGTCACGTTCACCTTCCACACAAGGGTATGAGGCAATTTGACCCGATTTGAGTTTGATGTTTTTTAAGTAGCGGTACAAGCTGCCACTTGAGCTTGAGGCCACTTGAATACGAGGGGTGATTTCTGAACGGGCTTTTCTCTTTGAATTTTTTTCTAGAGAATTAGACATACCATCCTCTAGAACTTTTTCTCTAGAAATTGGTGCATTTTCCCTTAGAACTTTCTCGACAACATCAGTCGTTGGTAAGACAGTTGAAGACTGGTAGTTTTTTTCTAGAGAATATGGTTTACTTTCCTCTAGAACTTTTTGCCAACCACAAACACCGCAACCATCAACCAGATTTAACAGTGCTTCTCCACAACTGGGACAGGTACAAGACTCTTCTAAGGGCAATGGAAGCGAGTCTGGGGTCGAGGCAATTTCCGAGGGCGGCTCGACGAGCGCGAGTAATTGAGTTGCCGCTCGGCACTCCTGGGGCGATGTCCACCCCACTGGCATTCCGAACTGTAGTTCTAGCCAATCGGGATTGAAGACTTCGTTTTTCTGCAATATCCCCAGCTTCTTCGCTTTCGCCTCTGATTTGGTCGTGCCAGGGGGCCGTCCGTTCCCACTCCAACTTAAGGCTCCGGGACGTGGCAACAAGCAAGAGCCTTTCTCCTTGCCAAAGAGTTCCGTACTGGGCTGTTGGGACAACAACCCACTCCGCATCGTACCCACTTGCATAAAGCTCCCTGAGCATCTGCCGAAAATATGTGCCGGGTTCGGCTCCGGGAATAAAAGGGGCTGATAACAATCCAGGCACGTTTTCGATGACTGCAAACTTGGGCTGGACTCGTCTGATTTGTCGCAAGACGGCTGGGATGCAGTCTCGCTTGTCTGCGCTTCCCAAACGTTTTCCTTCAACTGAGAATGGGGGGCATGGTGGCGAAGCTGTGATGAGGTCGGCTGCTCCATGCTCAAGCCAGAGTTCTCGCACGTTTGGGTAGATGGTGACACCGGGGAAGCGATCGCGCAGTCGGTCGCAGCAGAATTCGTCGATTTCGCAGAGGAAGCGCAGTTTGAATCCTCCGGTGATAAGTCCTGCCAAGGGGAAACCTGCGCCAACCCCGCTGCACAAATCAATTTGAGTGAGCATAGGTCAATCTTTACAGTATGAGGTTTATAAGCTTTATTGGCTGGCTCATCCAGCAAAACAAAGGCTTTATTGCCCTTGATGGCTGTAATTTCCCCGGTGGCATTAGCTAAATATTGGCGGCGGGGGCTGAGGTTTTGGGGTTGGATGACAACGCGATCGCCTACTTTTAGGGGAGAATTGCTGCGGGTTTGATAGTTTCCAGTAGAACTTTTTACCAAAGCGCTAACAATCATCTTGCCCCCTCACCCCAGGTTCTTGATCATTCCGTATGACTTGTCAAACAACACCGCTGCTGTACCCGTCTCACAATGCCGCGCCTTTGCCACAATTAGTTCTAAGATTCCCCGGTCAACGGTATCCCTGTTGTAGTACTCATCTCGGTAAGCCAAGATGATGTTATCTGCCACCATTTCTAGGATTCCCGACTGGCTGAGGTCACTCATCATCGGGCGTTTATTTTGCCTGCCCTCCACAGCTCTCGAAATTTGCGATAGTGCCAGCACCGGAACGTCTAAATCTCCAGCCATTTTGTAAAGTCCCCTGGCTACATCCCCCAGTTCATAGCTGCGGTTGCCCCCAGAGTCCTCTGCCATCATTTGCAGGTAATCAACCACCACTAAGCCCAATTTGCCCTCACGCGCCTTTATTTGGCGGCATTCGGAAGCAATGCCAGAAACGGTAATCCCTCTTGAGTCATTGATGTAAAGCGGTAGTTCCGAGGCAATACCGACAATTTTGGCAAGGCTACTAAATTCCCAATCCATCAGGGGTGCAAGTCCGGCTCGATGTCTGCGAATGCGATCGCCCCTCAAGGGAATTATTTCTAAATCTTGATACTGGGGAGTGACACTAATTAAACTCCAAAGCCTATACTACAGTTGCTTTTTGGTCATCTCCAGCGAGAAGAAAACCACCGGGAGATTGTGCAGCAACATAATTCGTTGTGCCAAACACATCGCGATCGCGCTCTTTCCCATCGATGGGCGACCTGCAACTAGGGTCAGTGTCCCCCCTTCAAACCCCACAATGAGTTCGTCTAATTGGTGAATTCCGGTAGGATAAATTGGGCTAATTTGTTCTAGGTCACTATACGCCGCAGCTGTGATTGTGCTGTTGTGTTCGGTGTTGGTAGAAAACTGCTGTTGCGACAGCCGAAAAACTTTCTGTTCCGACTGGTCGAGTATAATTGGCAACTCAGTCTCTGTTTCATAGCCCAGCTGCACAATTTCGCTACCAGCTTTAATCAGCTGCCTGCGTGTGTACTTTTCCATCACCAACGCTGCTAAGGCATCAATGTTGACAGCTGAAACTGTGCGGTCTACGAGGGAGGCGAGTTTATTTCTGCCGCCAATGCGTGTCAGTAAATCGTAGTTAGCAAGCCAATTTGTAACCGAGAGTAAATCCGTTGGTTTTCCAGACCAATGAAGGCGCAGCGCGGCTTGATAAATATCTTTGTGAGCGTCGATATAAAAAGCTTCTGGAACCAAATAATTGCTTATCCTACCCATTGCTTCTGGGTCAAGCATTATCCCGCCTAAAATCGCTTCTTCAACCTCGATGTTTTGGGGTGGTAGTCGGTCAATCACGTCGCACCTCCAGTATTTTTAGCGCGATTTTGGCGTTGCGACTCTTCCCAAGCTCTCTGGGCCCGTTGTTGCCGTTCTTCGAGTTCTCGGCGAAATTCGTCTAGAGGATTTTTGGTTGCAGCTTTTTTGGCCTGTGCTTGTTTTGAGGCTAGGTACTTTTCGTAATAAACTTCCCACCTGTTTTTTCCAGCTTTGTTTTTATGTGCCAGCCAAGCTTCAATGTCATTTACTTGTTGGCTAAGGTTTTTTGTCTTTTCCTGACAAAAATTTAAAAAATTCGCTCGCTCCTCTTCTGAGAGAGTCTGAATAAAGTCTGAATAAGTCTGAATAGTCTGAGGAGTGCTGGAATCCTTATCTGAAGCGGGTTTTGAGGTGCGTTTTTCTCTTTTTTGAGACTTTGAGTCTCTTTTTTGAGATTTTGAGTCTCTTTTTTGAGACTGTGAGTCGCATTTTTGAGACTCGGAATCCAAATTTTGAGACTCTAGTCTCATTTTTGAGACTCCAGTTAAATTTCTGCAATCAACTCTTTGCTCTTGAAAGTCAAATAACTCAAGTTCTTGTAACCTAGCCCTAGCGCGGAAATATGAGGCTTTACTCATCTCAAGTTCTGTGGTGATTTCTAACGTTGAGGGCAGCTGCCAGTAGCGATCGCCAAAAGGATCTTTTTCAATTAGGTAAAGCCATAACGCCATTTCGTGCTTTGTTAGTTTGGACTTTCTAAGTTTTTGAGACATTTCAGGAGTCAGGGGGTAAAATTTTCCCATCATGGCTGCACCTCCAGGGAGGTTACAGTAATTTCATCGCTCAAGAAACCAAGAGCAATGAGTTCTTTGATAGCGTGGCTTACGGTTTCCTTTTGGAGCTTGCGTCTTGGCTTTGACAGTAGACGAGCTATTTCGGCACAATTAATCTCTATCCCTTCGTTATAGGGGTCAATGGTGCGGATGCAGTACAGCACAGCCAGTTGTGCTTGCGTTAGTTCGCGGCAGGCTCTTAGCCATTCTTCATGCTGAAGTGGGTAAAACTTCCCTTGAATTCTTGCGTTGTTTTGCGTCATAATTGCCTTAGAAAGAACTAATCAAAAAAATTAAAAAGATTATCCCCATGCCCCTATCCCGTCAGATAGGGGCACATTTTTTGCTCCCTTGAGATGTTCGTAGCTCTAAACTTTCCGGCGCTACACCTTATAAGCTGTATTTAGTACAATCCCAATAGCCATAAGCAATCTGATAAGCCTATGCTCAATGACTGTTAAGAGACAGAAAACATTTCTACGAGCTGTTTGGTAGGATTAAGTTATTCATAATCTTGCTAATTATTCAAGCATCGCTTAGTATACCTTGTATCGGATACATTACAAGAAGTCAAATGCAAAATTTTGTATCAGTAGACGGGCTGGATCTACATTGGCGGTTGTTCGACGAGATGATGAACCGCTTCAATTTGAGTGTGAATGAAACAGCTAAGGCTGCTGGAATTTCAAGAGTTGTGCTTTCCCGGTTTCGGCATGGTAAAGCAGATTTGGGAGCGGCAAAACTCATAGCGCTTTTGCTAGTTGTGCCACAAGAAGCTAGGATGTGGTATTTGTCTGAGCTATTTGGCGTTATCCCAAGTCACAGCTTGCGTTCGATGATTGCCCAAGCCCCTCCAGAAGAACAAGCTGAAGTCCTACGTCTAATGGCTGATTTGTTCGTGAGCAACAACCGCACAACTGCGAATACAGCAGAGTTAGCCAAAGCAGTATGAAAAGTCGTTACTAATCAAATTACCCTGCTATATCCGCTATCAACGTAGCAAATATGTATAAAAAATAATTTCAAATGCAGTAATTACATCTAAGTTAGGCTACTTCCAGGCTCAAAGATGCTGTGTTACTAATATCAGCAACTCCCAAGATTGCGTGTTTGTAGCTGGTAGATGGTAGGACACTTTGTCTATTGTGTCTAATCATAATTGTTACATTTATTACCGTGATTGTTGCAAGTTTAATATAGGAATGAATGTGCCAAATAGCTTGATAGTTGCTTGTCATTTAAGTAATGCATACAACTGATGCAAAATATTCATCGTATCTTTACTTAATAACCTTTATTTAACCTTAGACCTGTAAGCCGCAAGGGTTTTGGGTGTAGAGGTACAGAAGCGATCGCCCCTCTATACAGTACAATTGTACTGTAAATGGTGAAGTCGCCTTAGTCAAAACACTCATGTAGGATGCTTCTTGTTTTTTTAGCTGGAAGCATCTTTCTATTTAATCGATTGCAACACACCATAAACCGCAGTTCTAGCAGTAAACCACTGTATATTTAAATCAATGACACGCCTGGGGAGTTACGCCCATGACCCACGCCTACAGCATGGACGACGCAGTGCAGGTAGCCAAACAAGCGGCTGCTGATATTGAAGCGTGGTTGTGGGGAAAGACTGAAACCATCAGCGTCACCAATGTAGAGCATGACCCAGACTACCGACGCAGAGATGTTGACCTAATTTGGACAACGCAGACGGGTGACATCTTGGTTGAGGTCAAGGGCGACAGGTGGAACAAAACCCGTAATTTCTTTTTTGAAACTCACAGTAACTTAGAACGTGGAACCCCCGGCTGCTTTATGTACACTGAGGCGGACTGGCTTTTTTACTACTTTGTCAACTCCCGTCAGTTGTACAGGCTACCGATGCCCAAAACGCGGGAGTGGTTTTTGATTACGATGCGGCGCTTTAGGGAGCGCTCGACTACAACACCAGTGGGGGGCGGTCACTACACGACTGTGGGGCGGCTGGTTCCGATTACCACGGTGATGATGGAAGTGCCAGGGGTGAAGATGGAGCAGCTGTAGGGGTGGGCGATCGCCTGCCTCGGTTATGGAGAACGTTTAATTTAAGTGTCTCCCAGTAAAGGCAAAAAATTTTCTGTAGTTATCCGGATTACTATCAAGCTAAGATGTAGCTAATATGCAGCAAACTATATATCATTCGCTACATCATGCGCTATGGGTTTAAAAGCCAAATAACCTCTAGGAAACTCTTGGTAATCAATCAACCGGAAGTGGGCAGACTCATTCGTGAACTTCGGCTTTTGACTGGGCTGACACAAGAACAGTTTGCAGCTACTTTAGGTGTCACTTACCCCACAATTAACCGTTGGGAGAATGGACGCGCTAAACCATCGCCATTAGCAATGCAAAAGATTGAGGCGCAGCTACAAGAGATAGGAGAGCAGGGAAAGAATTTGTTGGTGAAGTATTTGATGAATTAGGCTGTGTTACTAGAATTTTTCAACGCACTTGATCAGTAATTGTAAAGAGGTAATTATTGATGACTATAAGTTTTACCAATGTAATAGCTAAAATTGCATCTGTTGATTTATTTAAAAGAAATAGTAGTACAGGCAATATAGAGACTGGTATTTTTATTGGGCGTCCTTTTCACATTGATTATGAAAAAGCATGTATTTTAATTGCTGATGCTTGGAAGCTCAAAGCTAAGGGGATTCCCCAAGGCTCTTTTTTATTAGCCTATTACGAGAATGAAGATGATGTTTATGAGGTATTACTTCTACGAGTTTTAAAACCAGCGAAGTTGCCAACTGACAATGATGTCATTAGTTCGATGATTGAGTATTACAAAGATAATTTGAAGACGAGTGGGAAAGAAAGTCAGTTAGATAACTACACAAAATATGAATTTAGCTTCTCCGGAGTGGAATGCAGAATTTTAGGAACATTTTATAAGGACGATAAAGGATGTACACACTTTGGTGCTGACGTTGAAAACTTTTATAGCGCCCACCACTACAAAGTATTTAAGCCAAACCCAGATGTTCTAGAGCTTATCGTTAACTTTCGTGAGGAAGGAATTACAGGCAAACCCACTGATATCAAAATCGGTAAGGTGCGATATAGTTCCAGCCTTCGCTTTCAAGCACAAGAAGATAATATACCTGTTTTCGTAAGTCCAAAAGATTTTCTTGGTAAACGAACAGCCCTTTTTGGGATGACTAGGACAGGTAAGTCAAACACAGTTAAAAAGGTCATTCAAGCTACTGTTTCCATGAGCGATAAGGCTGCTTATACCCTCAACGGCAGGTCAAACGGTAGTGGCGCAGAGAACTTAGAACCTTTAACTGATGATGGTTTACCAAAGTACCCGGTCGGTCAAATCATATTTGACATTAATGGCGAGTATGCAAATGCAAATATGCAAGATGAAGGTACAGCTATATTTGAAATCTACAAAGAGCGAACTATCCGGTACAGTACCATCAATAAAGATGGCTTCAAAGTGATGAAGGTGAATTTCTACAGAGATGTAGAATCTGGATTTGAATTAGTTAAATCGCGTCTGGCTGAAAGTACAGGCAACTATATTGATAGTTTTTGTGCAGTAGACTTTACCAAGCCAGAGGACTATGACAAGAACAATTCTTCTGCAAAAACTCGATATGATAGAAGAGTTGCAGCGTACCTTTGTTGTTTGTACAAGGCAGGATTTGTTGTACCAAAAGATTTTAAAATTTATTTTTCAGGCAATAAAGAACTCAATCAATTAGTAAAGCAAGATGGAAGCTTAGATCCGAGTAAGGGTATTTCGCTTGAAGAAGCCTGTGATTGGTTTACTACTATTTGGGATAACTACGAGAATCAATTCTTCTCTAAATACAAACGCGACAATGGGCATGAATGGGCAGATGAAGATTTGAAAGCTATACTAGTTTTCCTTTCACGCAAGCGGAGTCCTGGAGGTAGCGCTAACGTAGATGGTTATAAAAAACTACGCAGTATTGCTGAACTACATACTGAGACTGTTGGCAAGTCTTTTGAGATAGAAATTATTGAGGAACTTCGCAAGGGTCAGATTATCATCGTAGATTTATCTCAAGGCGACCCAGACATTCAGCGTTTATATTCCGAGCGTATTTGCCGACAGATATTTGCAGATGCAATGAATCGCTTCATTCAAAATACACCCAATAACTTTGTTCAATTTTATTTTGAAGAAGCTCACAATCTTTTCCCTAAACAGAATGATAAGGACTTAAGCCAAGTCTATAACCGGATTGCAAAGGAAGGGGCAAAACTCAATCTTGGTTTAATTTATGCTACTCAGGAAGTCAGTTCAATAAGTTCCAACATTCTGAAAAATACTCAAAATTGGTTTATTGCTCACTTAAATAACGAAGACGAGACGAAAGAAATTAAAAAATATTACGACTTTGGAGATTTCACTGACTCCCTAGTCCGATTCAGCGCGGATAGCGATAAAGGTTTTGTGCGGATGAAAACTTATTCAAACGCCTTTGTAGTGCCTACTCAAATTGACAGATTCTCTAAAATTTAGGAAAGCAAGTAGTTTATGGGATATACAAGTAAGCATGGGCGTCGTCCGTCTGAGTACGCTAGCAAGTCCTCTCACAGTCATATAATCAACGACTCGTCTCTACAGGAATTTCTTAACCAGTGCAATCTTCCTAAGTTAGCTTCGGAGGTTACGCTTGACGGGTGCGATCGCTTCATTTATCAGCCTGTAGCAAAAAATCCGATACGTAACGTTGTCGCTATTGATGGGGGTTATACTGAGGTAGCTGTACAAACGGGTTTCCCTTCATCAACTGTTTGCTTCTTCCAGATAGGTGCGCTCATCTTCAGTATTGATGACCTTGATGGAATTGGCAAGCAGCCTTTCATTGACCCAGAGGATATGGCGAAGTTAAAGCAGATTCAGCGCCTAAAATTTACTCTGCCTGTTCGCAATGTCCAGGTTAAAAGTGAGGGAACACTCATCAATTCGGTGCGCCGAACTATCTATGACTTTTTCTGCCAAAAGATTGATAATGATGAACTGATAGCTACATTACGCTGGTTTATCTTCCAGGAATATGAAGCAGGTATTCCAATGTGGAAACTGGCAAGCTGTCCAATTTGCGGAAGCTCAGAGATTCCCCTGCATCGAGAACAAATGAGCAATAAATATACTTTTACCTGCAATCATTGTGGTGGTGAAATTTTTCTAACAGATGCATTTCGCTTGCATGAAGCTATCGATGAAGAGTTAGGTGCTGGAGGTATCTTAGGCTATTTAATTAGTACTCTAGAACAGATTATTTTTGTTCACCTAATTCGACTCATCCTTAAGATGAAGCCAGATTTGTTTGAAGAAATGCTGTTTATCAAGGATGGGCCACTTGCTTTTTTTGGGCAGACAGCAAATATGTACAAGCCCATGCGATCGCTCGTCAGGTATCTCTTTAAAAACTACAACTTATACTTGGCTGGGCTAGAGAAAAGTGGTGCTTTTGTAGAACACGCAGACTGTATCTCTGAAAAGCTAGAAAACGGAACAGTACTGATTTTGAATAACGACTACATTTACAAGTACATTCTTCCTGGTAAACCTGAACCAACAAGACCGTATGGTTCTACAACTTACTACAGCAACAAGCTGATTTTTAAAACAAATGCAGGTGGTATGTACGTGGTATCCTTACCAACTTCGGAAATTTTAGCAAGTCCTAAAGAAACAGACTTTCGGAATTTAAGTGCAATTCTCACTAATATTGAAAAGTTAAAGTGTGATATGTACGATAGTTCCCTTATTCCTGTTGCTTTGGCAAATAAGCTTGTTTCCTTAGCTGACCATCCCAGCTCTAGAATTCTCCAAAAGTTTGCAAAGGGGGCAATGCAGGCTTAGCTGTGGTTTTTGTAGGTGATGCGATCGCACTCTGTCTGGTTAATGTCTGCGGCTATGATGCGAGTGCAACAGTTGAGGTGAAGTGATATCTATATTTTATTTGAATGAAATGAGTAAGACACTGAATATTGATTTTTTCAAGCTTGTGATTCTCGCAGACATGAATTTGTCTTTTGAAGAAGTTTTACAAAAAGTTATACAAGTACCTGCTGATCAAAGATTTAAAGAAGTTCGTCTACACTATGTTTCTCTACACAGAGCTGTCTTTGGATGGCAGCAGACATGGGAAGGAGAAATAGTTCGTCTTCGTATGGACAACATACCCGTTAAGGCTAATCTTGCTGGTAAAATAGAAGATTTTAAGCTGGCAGATGATGAAGGTATAGGTGAACAATCGGCATTTATTTACCATCCAGCTACTAATATTTTACTACTTCAATCTAACAAACATGGTGTATCACCAGGGAATTTTGCTAGATATTTTGAATTAATGATTGGTTCTAATACCTCTCTTTATATTGATCCGGTCATCCAGTTGGATGCGTTACAAAGACTGGAAAAGATGAAAACAGTCAAGAAACTTAATATTAGTATTGCTGCCTTAGAAAATATGAGTGTTTTTGAGAATTACGGACTTGAAGAATTTGCCAACCTTACTACGGCTTATCAAGCTCCAGCAATTGATATAGAGTTTAAGGTTTCTCGCTCCAAAAAATCATCTTTATCTCTAGAAAAAGTACGTAATGCTACCACTTCATTACTACGTATTTCTAATCAAAACCAAAGTCAGGTTAAAAAAATCAGAATTTCGGGTTCTAGTGATGACGACGACAGTCTATATGTAGATTTATTGAAAGACAAGATGCGTGAATCCATACAGATTCAAGCCTCGAAAAGTCAACGTAATATCCCTTATCTAGAGCGACAAAAAGCTCTTAGAAATGCTTGGGAAAAACGAAAAGATGAAATATTAAAAATGTATGGAAGAATAAATTAATTAGCAGCGCGCAGTATTGCAGCAAACACTCTAATAACTCTGTAGGCACTAAAACCAGATGTTAGGAGAGCAAACAACCAAATTCCAAAAGCAAGCCATTGCCATGAGCCAAAATTTTTAATTTCAATAAATAAACCAATAAAGCTTAAGAATGCTAATAAAAATGACCAGTTTATAGCATCGACAAAGTAATTTATTAACCTAATATACTTATTAGAATTCTTTATTTGTTTCACAACATTTGTATTGCTTATTGTGAATAAAATAGACATTGCAGTAGCAAGAAAGCCTATTGCAATACCGCTAAGTGTTGTGGCAGCAGAAAATACGTCTTTTAAAGAGCTAGGTAAAGGTTTACCCCAAAACAACAAACAGTAAAAGACTGTAGAAAATAATCCAAGTGTTAGGGGATACCATCTTTCGAGATTTTTCTGCATATAAATTCCCCAGCAACCCAATCAAACATATGCTTGTCAATATTTTACACCCTTTATAGTATTTGTGTACTATAAAGAGTTACATGTATAATCAATCTTTAAATTTTGACAGTTTTTATGAGGTTTACGTTTATTATTTTCACCAGCCAATTATAGAAAAAAGCAAGCAAATTTCTTAAATATTCAAATTTTTTTGAATCCATGTAGTTAGCTGCTGCAATTAATAAAAATCTTTATTAGTTTTAGTAAGCAAGCTTTTTGCAGTTTTGGTTAAAGATAGGTATTGATGTTGATCGCAGTCTTCACGCGTTTGCACCATTGCATCCTTGAACGTGAAGGTTTAGCGATCGCCCCCAATCCCCCCAATCTCCCCATCCCTCACAACCTCGCCCCCTCAAGCCCAAGACTACGACCCCAACAAGCGATCGCCAGTTTGCCCAAGGGGCGTGAAAACTCAAAGGAATTACCTTGGTACAATATGGAGTCTAGGTGCTACTCCTGGATTGACAATAGCTGCCAACTCCTCAGCAGACATCTTGCTCAGTTCAGTCTGTAGTTCAGAAACTGTGAAGTTATAGCCAGCAAGAGAAGCAACCTTGATGAAGGCTTCTGGATCAGTTGCTGCTCTGAGTCTTTCTTTTAAACTTTGGTCTTCTTTAACGGCTTTGAAAAGTTCGGCTGCATTTTTCTGTGCCATGACAGTCTATGCTCCTGTTTTAAATATTTAGACGCTCGCGCCTATCTTTTAAAAACAACAACACCCAAGCTTCTACTCGCTTAGTTATTTCCTCTTCTTTATCATTAACACAGGGTTGCACTAACTGATAACTCTAACTTCACAGTAGAGCTAACATTCAGTTGTATTGCCCCCTTTTACCAAATTGAGGAAATATCAGCGTTCGAGTTGGGTGTTGTTGTTAGTTGACGAGACAGATTGCAATAAAACAGCGTTTTTACCTCTTAACTAAATTGAACGTTGGCTGTTGTATCTGCCGTAGAAGCTATCAAGCTTCTACTAACTAAATTATCACTACTAGATGAGGGGAATTCATGCGTGAAACTAAACTTTACTTTTAGCAGAAATTTAGTAGTTGCAACCAATAATAGGCTAATGACAAACCATGTTTCATGCATTGAGTAACAGAGCGATCGCCCACTCCTGGTAGTGCGCTCCGCGCAGGGGGATAAATTTAAAATAAATATATCAATAATAAAAGGGGATAAAAATGACAAATGATTTCAAAAAAGAAGAATCAGGAAAACAACAAACCTCTGTTACCAAGCACCAAACTTTTTGGGAGAAATATGGCGGCGCACCTCTTGGGTTTATTATGAGGAATCCCAGGATAACGCCCATCGCCCTGCTCATCTTAGCTACAGTACCGAAGCGTGGTTACTGCTTTTATTTTGACGCTGTATTTCTTTAGCAGCAGGTGATAAATTTTTTTGAAAACCGGATGCGATCGCACTTGTGCGCTTATTGTGCTTTTGGTAGAAGTGAAGCCCGCGATCGCACTCTGCCAAGTTGATGTCTGGGGCAATGTGTAACGTTAGAAGTGAAGAAGTGGTAGTTTAAGAAGACTGATTTAGCGTTATACGTATCAGGAAATCAAAATTGCCATCGCCATCAATATCAATCTTAGTTGGTGTATCTGTGACCAATTAGACCAGCAAATAATATTTCAGTGATTGCATAATAATGAGATGCGATCGCACACTTCTATATGTGTGAAAAAAGCCCAATTTTAACTTGAGCTTAACTCTTCAAGTAGAGTTAAGAATTAATTAAAAATGCTTATACTGCAATTACTAAGCAAGAATTAATTCTACCAGTCCCTAGCCTTAGACCTACTAGGGGGTTTTTTTAATTTATAATCCATTGACAATCAGGCGTATATCAAAAGAAATGGTAGGAATTTAACTCTTACTTGCGGCTAATTAATAATTAGTACTGTTGGTAGATTGGATGTCAGTGTTGGGATTGGTAATTTGTATTCATCAGTAAAAAACGTTTACCAAATACAGAACAATGAACATTCTTGCTTGGATTGTTTTAGGTCTAATCGCTGGCGCTATTGCTAAGGCTATCTACCCTGGTCATCAAGGCGGTGGCATTTTAGGAACAATTCTTTTAGGAATTATTGGTGCATTTGTTGGTGGTAGTCTAGGCGTATTCTTCACTACAGGACGCTTCGCGCTAGCAGCTTCTACTCTCAGCATTCCCGGTATTTTAGTAGCGGTTATTGGTGCAATCGTCGCAGTTTTCTTGTGGAACGCATTAACTCGTCGTACTGTGTAATCAATTAAATAGCCTTCAATTTATAGTAAATCTCAGGGAATTCATTTCACTATATTTTATCCCTGAATTTAAATAAAGCAGTAGCGCCTGCCTATATTTAGGTTGGCGCTATTATTATTTGATAAACAAAATAATCAGAATTAAAAACAAAAAAAACAGGTCTAAGCCTGAAATATATGGCTAGATAATTTCAGACTTAACCTGTATTAGAGCATGAGTCAATCGGCTTACGAGCGTGTTGTTAACCCCAAACTAATTAGAGTTGAAAAGTTGCTGTTTCTAAGTTTTTGAAGACTCCATAATTGCTTGCAATTGGGTTTGCTGTTCTTCAGAAAGATTTAAGCTAGCAAGAGCAGACCGGATTCCTTGACCCTGGTTCAAGGCATTTTGGAACTGCTGCTGTTGTTCTGGTGTAAGAACTGCTGAAACTTCTTGTAAAGTATTGCGCTGTGTTTGCTCTAGTTGGGATTGTTGTTGAGGTGTTTGCTGTTGATTTTGTCCTTTTCCAGGACAAGCTTGTGCGGCTACGGGAATAGCCATAGCAAACATAGCAGCACCAAACAACACTGACATTAATTTCAGTTTCATCTAAGCTGACTCCAAAAGTTTTTGAGAGCTTGATGATTTTTAGTGTGATGGATAAGAATGACAAAAGAATGTCAACTACTTATGCAATAAGGGCACTACTCCTCAATCAATTCCAACCCAGTTTCTCGTGCTACCCGCTGAGCCAAAGATTCTCTAAAGGGTCGAGGATTAGCTTGCAACCACCGTGAAAACTCATTCAGAATATTGACGTAACTATTTATATGCTGCTTTAACCAGTCTGCCTCAGCTGCATGGCCCATATCGTCAAGTGCAAGTATGACACAGGCATAATTAAACATATTGCACAGTCCGCTAGCTCTAACCTCAGCCAGCGCTTCCATTAAAAGTGGGGGGCGATGCCTATCGGCAAGCCGCAGAGCGTCTACGCTACTCGATAACGTTTCCATTTTCATCCCGTTTCACCTCCACCACTTTCACATTAAACCCTTCCCACGGCTCGACAGTAAACCCCGCTTCGGTTTCGTCTGGATACCGCTGCGCCATTTCCTGCCATGCAGCTTCTTCGTTGATTGCCCAGATGTAATGACCTTGACGTGCTTCGATATTATCGTGACCGATACACTGGTGAGAGTATAAAGCTTTACGTGTGCAACGATATTCTCTCATAGCTGATGATTAAAAACCTCGCTTACTACTGTAAGAAATTCTCCCCTAAGTCTAAAGCATCAAACCCAATTGGCTTGAACGTTAGTCTTAAGGGTGGAGTTGCGCCCAATAAACCGATTTTGCTTCTATCTGTCATTGAAATGATAGCAACCGAGCAGATAACGCGAAACCAGATTCCCTTTAACGCTGAACTCATCGCCACATTTCTCAAACTGTGGAGCCACCTAGAGCCAGTACGAAAACCTGATATTGGGCTACCTTTTTACCACCTCACAAGTGATGGATTTTGGCACTATCAAATGAAGGTGGGGTTTGAATCGCTGATTGCTGCTAAGGTCAAAATCAGAACCGCCAGCACTATTAGAGAAACTGTAGAGTATGCTTACCTAGATAATGAACTTTGGTCACTGCTACAAAACGAGAGCGATCGCACTGTACTAACCCACACACTTATTAATTCGTGGTTTAGCGATCGCACTTCTGATATCGAGCCACTACTACAAGTTAACGCCTTTGCTGAACTGCAAGACCAGTTGCAACGCACTGGTGGTAAGGTCTACCAGCCAGAAGAATTGGAGGACGAGCAAGCTGTAATTGTCCGGGATGGCGCATTTCGTAAAATTGTTGTCTCAACTTACAACCACACTTGCGCGTTCTGCGGATTGCAAATACTCGATACCAATGGTCAAAATATCGTCGATGGTTCCCACATCAAACCTTTCTCCCAGTTCTACGACGACCGCATCGATAACGGACTGGCACTGTGTAAAAACCATCACTGGGCTTTCGATAGGTACTGGTTTAGTATCGATGATGACTACCGCATTATTGTTTCCGACCGCATCCGCGAAGATTCGCCTAACGCTAAACCGATGAGAGAATTTAGGGGTGATCGCATTATCTTACCTAGCCAGCAGCAGTACTATCCCAGACTAGATGCTCTACAGTGGCATCGTCAGGAGTTTTTAAAGCGGACTGCTTAAATACACAAAGCGGTTTGTACATCATTTTTCATCAATCAAATCTCGCTTCACAGCCTCGCATATCACCCGCCTTAAATACTTCACTCGTTCTTCAGCACTAAGCGATCGCAATGCTTTGTGAATGCTTTGTGGAAGCTTGACACCAGTTACCTGCTTTGCTAGCGGCTCCCTTAGCCAGTCTTCTTTATATCCCTGGTATTGCTGGTCTTTAAATGCCTGTGTTTGTAATGGGCTAGGGTTACTCATACTACCCCGATTAACTGCTTTATATAAACCATAATAACAGCCCTACACGAATTTTAAAAAAGCTATAAAACACGGTTAACCGGGATAAAATATTGATTGTCGGGGTGTCATCTCCCGCAATCCAATAATAAAAAAGGAGGTCAAAAGTCTGAGTAATAATGGCAACGGTCGTCGAAACGTATTTGACCCTGTTTTAGTTTTGTTGCGGTTGTTCCGCAATTTTTGGGAACGCCAAAACATTATGACAGGCGAATCAAGCGTTATTGATGACTTTGAAGCAGGGGAGGAACTAGAAGATAGGCTAGATCCTCCCGACGACGAACAAGATAACTAATTAGTCGTTAGTTAGTTGCAGCCCCTAATCTAATTAGGGGCTGTCCTATTCACTATTTTAAGGTAGCACTATGGATGATTTAGACGCATATATTGTTGCACCTGTTTATTACCGCGTTGTTCGGCGCTGCGGTACGCAATGGCATTTTGTTAAGGGCGAGTCTTTTTATAATCCACTAAACTTGCCACGCATGTCACTGGATGATTTATTTGCATCATTTGGCATAACTTTACGCTCTGCTGCTAGCGAACTCCGTAAAATTAATGGCGGCAAAGAAGGATTTTATCTTGTTGATATCATGCACAAACACTATTATTACTGTGGCAATTTTCCCCAAGATGTTAGGGAAAAGTTAATTGAGCTTGGTATTGGACGAAGAGAATCAATTCTTGAATGAGGTTCTGAGTAAGGGAATTGCGATCGCATTCTCCCTCCCGCCTCAGTATTACCTGCGCCTAGAAGCAATTTGCTGCATCGTCAGAATTTGTTTAAAGCAGCTTGACTTGACAAATACTGTAGAACGTTTAATCTACATCAAGATGTAAATAGATTTTACTTTTAAAGGAAAGAATGAGTGAAAACTGAACTAGGATATTTTCAAAGACAGGCACTGATTGAAAAATTAGTACAGCGCTTTGCTGCAATAAATGGCTACAACATTGAGCCGTTTGTGCAGATTTTGGATGCTAATCATCCACAAATAAAGATTTGGATAGCAATGGCAGAAGCGGCTGTTGAAGAAATGGAAAATGTAATCAACGTTTATGTTAATGAAGAAATAGAGAGTTAATTGAAAAAGTTATGTATACTGCTTACCCGTATGTAATTAAAAATGATGACGGTGCATACCTGCAACACGATGCAACAATGGCAACTCCTATCTGGGGCAATATCGACACCGCCATGCATATCCGCCACTATATTGGTGCAGTAACGATTCAAGAAGTAACAGGTGGCTGGGTCTTTCAACTCAACCGCGATCGCCATGAATACAATTTTGTTTGTATATCAACCTAAAGCTTCTGTCAGTCAATGATTGCAAGTTTATTTTTTAATAGTAAATGTCAAAATAATGAACACACTAGAACTAAAAATAGGGGATAAAGTAGGAGTATTTTTCCACGACGATTGGCGTGGTAGTAAAGCCATAATCGATGAAGTTATACATATTTCATCTAGTGGTACAATTACTCTCAAAAACGGTACTCGCTACAATCGAAATGGAAGGGAAGTAGGAGCATTGGGCGAGGCAACTTATTTGTGTACACCAGAAAAGGCGCAGGCGATTATCAATAAGGCTTCTGCACTGTCACAAGATAAAGAAGCTATAGATGATCCATTAGAAAAAAGACGTAATAAAGCGGCTAAACTAGCTGTCAAGTCAGCAATTCAAGGTCTAAATCAGTATGGTTGGTATGCTGATATTAATGGTGAAATGGATGCACTTGAGTCTGAGTTGCAACAGACTATACTATCTTATCTTGAACGATATGAACCTTTAGATTAAGATGGAACCCTTGGAGACACTACAAGCAATTAACTTGGCTGTTCAAACGTTAGCTCAAATTGAAGAACTTTCGATTAATGATGACATCAAAGAACAACTTACCAAGAAAGTCCTAGAAACAATTGGTATTGAGCAACAGAAAGTTAAAAAATTCACTAGAGGCAGTCAGCAAAAAATCATAGAAGCTTTGCGCGAATTAGGTGGTCAAGCAGTTCGCAGTCAAATTGTTGAAGCAACTGGTTTAGATCCAAATGCTGTTAGTTCTTTATTAAATAAATTAGTTAAGCTTAACAAGGTACAGAAAATTGCTATTCAGAAATTTGAAGATGATAGTAATAAAACTGGCAGAGGTTTAGACCCTGATTATATATATTTTCTTTTCCAGAAAAATGATGATTAAATACTGGTTGCTGATTAATGCCAAAATATGTATTCTGGTCATAAGATCAGCACTGGAAAGATGATAATGGTGAATCCAAAAGCGATGCAGCACCCCTGAATAAGAAGTGAGAAAAGTTAATGAAATTAGAACAACAGGGATTTTAGTTAGCGTAACAAGTCTTTTGATACAAAAATATAGTACGAGAAAAAGCCAATGCCAATGACAGTTAAAGAACTCATCGAAGCACTACAGCAATGCCATCCTGATGCTCAAGTTTTCTTTTCAGTTGATTTTGAATCTTCAGAAAACGGCCCTATTGCTGTTGAGCATGAAGTTATGTGGCGTCGGGAAAAAGGTGACACAGAACACCCTGGGAAAGTTTACCTTCATAATAAGAAAAGTCATTTTTTTAACCCAGATGGAACTGCCGCCGAAGGCAACTTTATGCTGACCTAATTTCACTATAATAATTATGAGTAACAATTTAGACCGCTTACTAGAAAAAATAAAAGAACAAGCAGACTTAATTGATAAACTTAATACACGCTCTGATTTTCATTACAAAAGTACCCAAGCGTTAGTTTTAGAATATGGACAACCTTTTACTATAAAGATTAAACCACCATTTAAAGGTGAACCTAAATCATGCTTTGAAAATTGCTACAAGGCATTATGGGACTGCCCGCAACTAAGTTATTGTGAAGGGTTTGCTATCGATGATGATTTAGATTTGGCAGTATCTCATGCATGGCTCGTCAACGATTCAGAAGAAGTAATTGACCCTACATGGTTTGGGAAAAAGTTTAAGGGTAGTACTTATTTTGGTGTAGTTTTTGATAGAGAATTTGTGATGGAGATGGCGGAAAAGACCAGAAGTTATGGAATCCTAGATAGCGACTATATGAATGAACACAAACTTAAACGAGAAGGATTTCCATCATCAGCACTCCACCCCATATTTCATTCTTCTACAAGCGTGGTTGAGTAAAACCTTTTTGAGTGCGATCGCCTGATTGAAGTAATGATGTGCAAGAGCGATCGCATTTCTGAATAAGCCTTCCAATTCAATCATCAGGAAATTGCCAAGCTGAGATACGTTCAATGTCTTTGCTGTTACATCTAGTACATGCAGCATCTAATGTTGAATCCATCCACTCATAGCCGCAGGCACGACAATGGCAGAAAATATTATTGCGGTTGGCGTCTTTTATACCCTCATGCCATTGGTGCTGTTGCTCAGGATTGGAGAAGGGAGAACTATCGGACATTTCAGTAAGGCGTTTGTTGCATCAAATAAAAGTCTACCCAAATGGTTGCCCCCATCTCTCCCACATTTCTTTATTAAAGGGTGACTTCCACTTTTGAATTAATGCCTGTTCCAATTGCTGCCGATGCTTTCTCTCAACCGGGGCATCCCACCAAAACGCAATATTAACCGCAGTCTTTAGCCCATACTGGTAATGCAAGTCCTGATAGCTTGCTATGTAATCCTTGCAATCGTGAATCCCCTTCCAGCGTTTATTAGAACGGCAGGTTTCCCCTACATACAGAATCAGACTAGCCGCCGAGTCAATGATGAAATAGAGACACGCCGAGCCTGGGCTGTCAGCTGGCATCCTCCAAAATGAGAGCGATCGCACTTCCAACTGTAACGGATCTATTTGGTCTGGGTCGCAGTGCAAGGGCGTTAGGTCGAACAGTGCCACCTGCTGAGGTGGTTTGCTTTCCCTCACCTGTTGCTGATAGTCCAAAATCTGGGACTTCCACTGCACTAGAGCATTGTGGCTCATCACCAGTGTTTCTGCTCTACGTGCTGGTGTGAGGGTCAAATCAGAAAATAGGTTTAGCTGCTTGTCTTCCAAGGTCGTCACGGGCAGTTACAAACCAGTAGATTATCCCCCAGAACCGGAACGCAAGAAACTTGTTAATGGGTTTAGGAGTGCGATCGCTACTCTTTTGGCTTCAAATTGTGCTTTTTAATTAGCTCCTGATTCTCAGGACTGTTAAGCCAGTACTCTATAGCCTCAGCAATCGTATCGCTGAGGTTTTTATCTTTGAGGGCTACTACTGCCCGAAACAATCGGTTTAACTCTGGAGAAACATAGCCCCGTAATTCCTTCTTCTCACTCATCAGCCTTTAAAGCGTACAACGGCTTAATTTTTACACAGCTTTTTAGGATATTTTGATTTAGCGGTTTGTCCTATAATCCTTTTGTCCTATTGTGCGTAAAAGCGGTAGGATTAGAATTGCAGCATTGAAAGTGGACATGCAACAGTCCCAACTCGTCCTTTGCCAAACACCCACAAGAGGCTGGGTGAATTTGGCTTACGCTCGTCAAATTCAGTTTCGCAAGATTCATATTCATATGTCTTGGCAGTTCGCCTGCCATATCACTTGGAGTAATGGCAATAGCCAAACTTTTTTTGGGAAAGATGCTGAAGCGATCGCCCAAACACTGAAGCGGATTTCACCAAAGTAATAGGCAATGGAAGGAAAGAAAGGAAACGTTGCGATCGCTCCCGTCAAGCTTGGTGAGGCAGAAAGCTGGTAGGGGAAAACTAAAATCGCCACTATCAAAAAACGCGCACCATGAAGCCAGTTAAAGAAGGTTCAAGGTTTCTCTACTGCCGCAATTGCGAGTTTAAAACTGCTCACATTAAAACCCTTAAAAGCGACTGGGGCCACTCTTGCAGCATTTGTCAAACCTGGCAACATCAAAGTGTTCTGGCAACAATCCAGCAAAGCTATGCAGCTAAACAAATACTAAGCGGGTTGGAAGACGGCGAAATTCGCTGGTGTGATGCCAGCTTAAAAGAATTTATTGAAGCCGCACAGGCCTTAGATATGGAATTCGACTATCAAAAAACAAGTGATGGTCATGACTTCATGGCTTGGCGACTAGATGATGAGGAGAGAGTAGCCAAAATCAAAATCTAATTGCGATCGCACACTTTAAAAGTTGCTAACAGGTTTATTTATGGCAAGCAACAACCGAGCAGTAACCCTGGATGGAATAAATGAGATTTTCTCGATAGGGCAACCTATCAAGAACATCGATATCAGGCTCGGTTGAGCTACATTTTATCTTGTGTGGCGATCGCAGCTGCCATTGGCATGAGTTTATTGGCAGGTTTCCTCATGCTTTCAGGCAATGCTACTCAAGCTAATGTAACAGTCGTAACAGGGCTAATCTCTACTGGACTGTATATTCCCTTGTCCAGGGATGCAAATAGGAAGATTGAGCGACTGACAAAACTTACGAAGGATTACAGGTCAGTTCGTCCCTCTAGCGAGACGTAGATCATTCTGTTGATGACCAGCTGTGCGATCGCAGTTCTTTGCAGACATCTAACTCGTGGGTGGCGATCGCTCTTTTTATAAGGTTGCGTTGCATTGTTTCCCCCTCTCTCCGCTATCGCTACGTTCGGGGATGTCCCCCCCCGCCCCAAGGGGAGCGCTCAATCGCCGCTGAGGCTACCCCGGCTTTTTCATTATGGCTACGGGGGTCAAGGGCTTCGCAAGTGGCGGGGATGTGGTTGCTACGCTTTTATTTTTTGGGGGGATGGCCCCCCAAACCCCCAACCGCCACCCTTGACCCCCTCCGCTTGAAAAAAATAGCCGGGGTGTTCCTGGTTGGTTCTTTTCACTGGGAGGTTTGTCTCATGTTTGTTCGTTCTTCGTTTGTCGGCTGTCCTGCTCCTGTTGCGGCTGAGGTGGTTTCTGTTGCTCAGTCGTTCGGCGTTGGTGTTGCGGCGATTCGTCCGTCTGGCCGTTCGTTCTCTGGTTGGGTTTGTGTTTGTTCGTTCGGTTCTGAGGCGGCTGCGTTGCGGTTTGCTGCTGCTGTGGGCGTTGAGTTGTTTGGGGCTGCTGACACTTACTTTGCGGTTCGTTCTGTTGGTCGGCGGTGGCGGGTTTCGGTTCCGTGCTTGTCTCCTGCTGTGGTTGTGCGGGTGTGGCGCGGTCGTCCTCGTCTGGGCCGCTTTCGTTTAGTTGTTGGTGGTTAGTTCGTTGGGGGGCTTCGGCCCTCCCTTTTTTTGGGACAACAATAGAGGAACGATGGCGATCGCCCTAGTTTCCCCCAGAACTGAAGCAAAGCAACAGTCAGCAGCAGCAAGGAAAGCGATCGCATTACTGTTCGTTTGACGTCATGCTAGAGAGTCTGTCATGAAGTACCACGCAGATATACAAATTAGCTAGTAGCAACCTGCAATTATAAATGCTTAAACATGGTTTTTTCTTTGTTAGGGTGCGATGAAGTTTGCTGTTTATAAAATTATGAAGGCCAAGATTCTTCCGTCGTTAAGCAATTGATATACTATAAAGTTTCCTGCCTCAACTTGCCGAATCGGAGCGGTATGACCTATACGGGGTAACTGTCTCCATTCTAGAGACGAACCTCTATACATCCAAATGCTTCGGTCTCGGTGACACCGATATAACAGCCCTCCAGATGCCGCGATAGCTACAGTATCAGGGTGGCTTCCCAATATATCCCACCTAAAAGGGACGCCGGTGTAACGGAAGACAGTGCCGGTATTATGAAGTAGATATAGCTCATCCCTATCAGCGACAATAGACACATTGACAGGGTTAGCGTCTATTTCCTCCCAGTTGTCAGGGTTGCCAGTGTAGCGGGCTATTACCCCTGTCCGACAACGCCGGTACAACCTTCTATTAGATGCCGCGATAGCTACAGTATCAGGGTGACTTCCCAGTATATCCCACCTAAAAGGGACGCCGGTGTAACGGAAGACAGTGCCGGTATTATGAAGTAGATATAGCTCATCCCTATCAGCGACAATAGACACATTGACAGGGTTAGCGTCTATTTCCTCCCAGTTGTCAGGGTTGCCAGTGTAGCGGGCTATTACCCCTGTCCGACTAAGTCGGCATACCCCCACCCTAGATACCGCGATAGCTACAGTATCAGGGTGGCTTCCCAGTATATCCCACCTAAAAGGGACGTCAGTGTAACGGAAGATAGTGCCGGTACTATGAAGTAGAAATAGGAGACTGTCAGAGGCTAGGATAGATACGTTGTACCCAGGGTTATTATCTAACTCTAACCACCAATTAAGTGCTGTGATGTCGGATGAGCTAAGGCATAGCCTGGTGCCCATGTCACTAGGACATCCAGTATTTATAATTCTTCCAGGTTGACGTTTATAGTGCATGATCGAGGCACAATCGTAAGATGTCCATATAACTCCATCTTCAATACGATAGTTCTGAGGTTCAGCCTCTTCGGCTGTTTCGTCTACCATGACAAAGCTGCTACGATCAGGGCGTTGGTGTTCGTGGAATAAGCCTACGGCATGACCCATCTCATGCAGTACAGTTGCGACATTCTCAGCATCGCTTATATTATTCTCTCGAAGTGCACAAGAAATATACTGTCTCCCACCCTGCCTGCCAACGGGACTGTTGCATCGTTGGGGGCCCATCCTGAAAACGACATAATCCCGCTCGTCCTCTGTCCTCTCAATGAACTTGATGCTAGACAAGCTATTCCACCTTGTAATAGCCGTGTCTACTATCATTCTCCTCCTGTTGTTCCTAAGTATATCGGGAGAAATGTCGTGATGGACGATATTTCTTGGCCAACGATAACGGTCGCCCCTAATCATGAATGCCATAATTTACTCCTTTGACTATCTTCAGTCACTTAAAGGCGAACTATAAAAAATTTAGGGTTTGGGAGCATGTGCTTGTCTGATAAGTGCTTTATTAGCCCCAGGCTAAAGCCTGCGGGCTAATAAACAAGATGTAAAATCTTTGCATTTGTCAATTCTTACTGCTTATTTAGCGACAAGTCTGATACTCAAGTATCAATTAAAGAATAATACAGCACCTTCAACAGTGATGGTTACTGGATCATCTGCATTTATATCTGTAAGCCGAACTCTGCACGCAAATTGATTATTCTGTGTCAAACCAATTTCTGCAAAGAATTCACCTAATGGACGTTGAGTTAGTTGCTGTCTGTTATTACGATCAACGAAAGAATAGAAAAGCCTTTGAAGAAACACAGTGTATCCAGTTCCAGGAGGACGAGTTACTGGAATACTCTGCTCTGCAATATTTCCATTGTTGAGTTCAAATCTAAATTTATGATTTACTATGCGAACGACGTTCCTGACGTCTATTGACTGTGCAATTCCCTCTTGAGTTTCGAGCGACTGACCTTCAGGAGCAGCAAATGTTACCAGTTCTTCATTGTTGAGTTCAACTTGGCTTATATTTTGTGCAGTAGTCATGGAAACAACCCTCTATAAGATAAACTCTTAAGTTGCACATTTTATAACCCTGATACAGCAAGAGTTTTTAGAATTTTCAGCAAAATGTGCTTCTTTCATTTTTTGCTAGTAGCGATCATGCAGCGTGTCGGAGCATTCGCTGCTAGTGAAAGGCTCAAATCTTGTACTAAGAAAAATCGATGTAATTTGATTACTCAGTATTAAGCTACAATTCCTGATTTAACAATTTACGTAGCCTTCTCACGCATATTTTTAGGTTAGCTGGGTTTGTACGGAGAGGTGCAAGATCTAAGTAAAAGTCAATGAATGATGAGATAGTTAAAATCTTAGACTCTTTTATTTTCAAAAAAAAGAGCTTACTGAGTCTTATACTTTAATTCAAAATGTGTTTTTTGACTCATAGTTTTACTATAATCACTAGCTTTTAAATGAACTACAAATGTAAATAGAAATATATAGTTTTTTAAGCAAAGAAATATTTTAAATAGTAATAGTTTAAGTCTGGATTACATTAATTAAATATAAACACTAAGTTTATTATACAATTCTTCAAAATTATAATTACTAAATTCTGAAGGTTCCAGTTTAAAGTAAAGCATTTGTCAAAGCCAATACTGAGCAAGAGGCTTGCTCAGTATTGGCTCCTATGATTCGCCCCATCGTAGTACTTTTATATTGATTAAGTCCTGCTATTACTTACCTGTTGCTTACTGCCATTTTCTAAAGTTTTGTAAAAGTTGGCACTTGTGTAGCGTTTGTAGCACGGGTGCAAGCTTAGGTTTTGCGTTTGAATGTAGCACGTTTTTGCACCGCCGGAGAGCTTAACAATTGGAGAGCGATGTTCCGCAGAAACCGCTACGCGAACGCAACAGTCCAGGGGGCAGCCGCAAGCAGACGTTGCCCTAAGCCCTTGCCCGCAGCGCAGACGACCACAGCAGAAATAACTGCTGCGGCAACGCGGCGGTTACTACTCCTGTTCTGCGCTGCGCCCACGTCTGCTTGCTGCTGCTCATCAGTCACCAGTCATTAGTTATTGGTTATTAGTCATTAGTCAGCAGTTGCTAGCTATCGCGGTGCTGTCGCTGGCTGCTGTGGTAGGAGTGCGATCAATGGCCTTTTTGTTGCAGTCAGTTGACTCGTTGAACAGCGATCGCTTCCTTTTTTTGGGCAAGCTAAGTACATGAGTGATAAATCATACTTAGCAGCCCCAACTAGAAAATACTTATCGGCTACGGCCAAAATTATGCTCAAGCGCCAGCTGTTAAATATAGACGAGACACACCTAGATTATGGGTGTGGTAAGGGTGGAGACGTTGAGCGACTCACAGCGGCGGGTTACAAATCAACCGGCTACGATCCTTACTATTTTCCCAACAGTGCGATCGCTCCTGCTGATGTCGTCACCATGAGCTATGTTTTAAACGTGATTGCTGACCCTCTTGAACGTCGTGAGGCACTTCGCCGCGCCTGGAGCTTTACGAAAAAACGTCTAATTGTCTCAGCAAATGTTCGCGGTGCTGGCAATTCACCCGAGCAAATTACCAAGTGGGGAACCTTCGCTAAATACTACAGCCACGTTGAATTAAAAGCTTATATCGAGAGTGTATTAGGATTTGAGGCTGAGCGGTTAGAAAAAGACAAATTCCTCATCCGCCGCGATGGTCGGCAGTTTACACCGCTGCACTATGACGAAGTTTTAGCCAAAAGTGAGGCGATCGCAAGCTTTGGTTGGATTGCTCCACTACATACCATTATCAAAAGATATCGTAGTGGCTCCAGCTTCCATTACCATTACCGCTTGCTGTGCAAGTATCGCCATCTGCCAGGTGAAAAAAAGGTGATGCATATTCGCGGCGGACTAAATTCTGAAGATATGCAGTGGGCGATCGCATCATTGCAGCGGCGAAATAAAATCCTACAGATGAAATTTCACTGCATTGAGCAAAAATTTTTACATGAATTCTCAGGATGTAAAGACTTTAGTTTCTTAGAGGAAAGCATCAAAATTTACAACTGAGCGATCGCACTTACCACTTAAATCGTCGGTCTAAGCTGGTGGGGCAGCAACCAACCTCAATTTCATTCGGTTCGTTGCTGCACGGTTTCCTTAACTCCAGTTAACTCACTCAACGTCGGTCTGTGCTGGTGGTGGTGGTCAAACTCACTACGTCTCGTTTCACCACCCAGAGACGCTCGTGAGCTGTCGGGCTATGAAAGGGGGCAGCCGACTCACAGCACGGCAGCACACGGGCTGGCACAAGTTTATAGTCCTAGTGATGGCATATCGCAACCAGCCCGGTGCTGCCTTAGCTTGTTCGTCAGCTGCTTCCGGGGGTGGGTAGATTTAAAAAAAGCTTTGGAACAAGAAAAGATTGACAAGGTGGTAAAAAACCCCCAGCGAGCGGAAAAGTCAGTTAGCCACGACATCTCGACTTACGGCTGTTTCACCTGCGATCAAAGGGTTTAGGCTGACACTTGAGGCGATCGCTTGCTGGTAACGTGAGGTTAGCAACCGAGTGTCTTAAAATCCTGTTTCTCGGTTGTAACTTCAGCTGTTGGCCTACTGGTACGGGCAGTAATTCAATAGCTGGTGGCTTTCGTTTCCTACTGCTCCCTGTCGTTTCCTCCACAGCTCCCGTACAGCTGCTTCGTCATTGCCTCCGGGCATCCTCGTTTCCGTTTCTTCCACTCTTATATAATACCAGGTCTACCAGGTAATTGCAATAGTTATTTATTAATATTTAGCTGGCTTGAGATTCAGACTCAATCAACTGTGCGATCGCTTCCCTGAGTTTGTTTTGCCAGCCAGGGATTGCCTTTAGTTGTTCTTTCATAGTCGGAGTCAGCTTCAGGTCAATTTTAGCAGTCAGTGGCTCATCCCCTGCTGCCTTGAACTGTGTCGCTTCTCTCTTGCCCTCAAAAGCCTTTGGATTACTCACAAGCTTTTACCTAGTCTACTCGGTAAATTGTAACGCAACTTTTACGCAATCTTTACACAATAATCTATATATTACCTGGTAGACCTGGTATTATATAAGAGTAGACAATAAAAACCCGGCTACCAACCGGGCAGTCAATAAAAAAGGATTTCTCTCATTATGACAATTCAAGCACCATCAGCAGCAAGTCAATTAGCACTAACTCTTGAGCAGTTCGTTAGCCAAGCTGAAGCATTTTTGCAAAACCATTACACAGTCGGCAGCGACAGCGAAGACATTCAAAAAATCTTAAAAGCGATCGCAAACTTGCAGCTAGATATCGACAACGAGCGGCTAGAGCAAGAGTTTGAGTTAGTTCAAGAAAAACGAGAGTTGTTAAACGATCACTACGATTCAGCCTGGTTCTAACCAAAAACGGGGGAGAAATCCCCCACAGTCGCTTCATTAAAAAACATTGGAATTACAACTATGAATCTCAACGAATACCCAGCCGCGATCGCAAAACTCCAAGCCCAAGTGTTTGACTTTGATCTGGTGATTGAGCAGACCAACGCAACCATCAAACAGATTGAGGCAGAAGTTGATAGCGCCATCGCATTTGACGCAACACTCCGCAACGATGCACAGCGCAAAGCCAAACGCAAGAACTCTTAGATGAACATCTCCACTACTGGGAACAGCAGGAAATCTTGAGCCAGTACCGCAGCAAGCGAGAGCAAGCTTTTATCGACCTGTGTCTGAAGCGTAATGAGTTTTCAGTCCTGAAGTTGGAGAAACGCGAAGCGATCGCCCGCTTGGAACTCCAGGCTAACCAGTAAACCGCAGTTGCCCCGGCTACAGCTGGGGCTGGAGGAACCACCAATGATGACCCTACAGCAAGCAGCCCAATACAAGGAAAATTGCCGCAGGATTAATGAACTTTACCGCTATGACTACATCAACGAGGAACTAGAGGCGTTGATGCTGTCGCCCCAGTGGAAAGCAATCTATGACCAGTTGGCCAAACAGGAGCGCCGGGAAGTTCGCGGCTACCTCAACTACATTCAAGACACCAGCTTTGGCTACCTAGATACTCAAATCCAAGCCATTGAAGCCCTGACAGCGCGGGCAAAACAACTGCAACAACTGGAGTTAAACGCCCGTTGGCTGGTGTGCGATCGCAATACTGGTTTGTATTGGGCGCGTGTGATTCACAAGCCTTACTGGGATAAGAAGCATCGGGCTTTTTTGTTCAGCCAGGAGCAAGCTGAGTTTTGGGTGAAGAAATTCGCCAAAATCACGACCTGGTATAGGTTTGCAGCCGTGAAGGTTGATGCTACACGCAGGTTAGCTAGAAGCAAGTTTTAAGAACGCCCTTGGGGGAGAGCAAACACTTTCCCCCAGAACTAAAGTTGTTAACAGGTTTTTGAGAATGGCTAAGGACACACCAACGTTGCAAGAGCTGCAAGAAGCGGCGAAATTTTTACCCGACCCAAGCAGCATAGAAACTAAGGAAGTTAAGGACTACTTCGGAGACGTTCACCTGATTGACGACCCGCAGACAGTGACCATCGAGGTTAACGGTAAAAGAATTAAGTTCAACTTAACTTCTGAAAGTGGGAAAGGTAGCAGAAAGTATTGGTTTTACTACGGCGCGGTGGAAGTATGACTCCAGAACAAACCCACACTTGGCTACAGATACAGCAACGGCAAATGCTAGCACTTGAGAAAATGGCTGTTTCGCTGGAGAGGATGACGGCGGCACTCGATAGACTTTCCCCCAGAACTGCACCAAACTATCAGTTTCCTTTGGAGCAGTTTAAAAGCTTCGACTGGTCGGCAATTGGGGCAACGGTAGAACGCAAAGACCAATACGGCGCGGCGATTGTTTCATGGGGAGGACAGCAATTTACCAGGCGATCGCCGGCGAATAAGTATGAGCCTGCTGTCTGGTTCTCTCGTTGCGTTGGTAAAGGGGACGATGGTAACAACCTCTACGAGCGGCTGGTAACTTTTAAACCACTGTCAAAGTCTGAGGTCGAGCCAGTACCGGAGAAAGTCAGCCGACTGATGGGCACTCAATAAAGTTGGTAACAGGTTTTGAGTGTGCGTCTAGACGCTTCATGGCAAGCAGCCGGAGCGGCGACAGTTGGGGGAGTGGGACCACTCCCTTTTTCGGTTGCAGCCTGTTTCAGCTGCTTGGGCTGGCTCTCTTAAAGCTGGTTCAGCCGCGCCCCCACAAGTGCGATCGCCTTCCAACAAATTTGCCAACAAATTTGAAAATTCCCCATAAGCCTCATTCCTGTTCATCTCCTTATCTCTGTTCTTTCCTTAAGCATGAGTCCACACTCTTCAAGCCGACTCTCTGCCCGTTCTACATTGTGTATTGCTATCCATAGAAGAAATCCAGTGATTAACAATGTGCCAAAAAAGAATTTTGCCGTAAAATCGTTTGTTTTTTTGATTTTCTTTGCAACATCGTCACTCCAGGCTAAAGAGTTAATAAGTTCGTGTTCTTCAAGGAACTTGAATAACCTTTTATTACCACTGGCTATATTTGGACTAACTATGTAAGTTCCTTCTCCAAAGCTGTTTTTGCTGATTAGCTCTACTCTTAGCCCGTCTTTCTCAAAAGTTAGACTTTCCAAATACTTTGCTTCTCGTTCGTTTTCGGCACGAACAGTAATTGAATACCAATCCATAACTTCTATTTACCTCTTTGCTGTTTCAAAGCAGTTGGTAGATACACAAAGCGAGATATAAGCTACACGCAAAAGCCAGATGCTTACCCTTCTAGGCGATTGCCAGCCTGTTTTATCAACAACTGTTAAGCAATGTGCCAGCTGTAGCGCATTCTGATACCAAATCCGCTTTTTCTGTGTCATTCTAAGTTACATTTTTTGGAGGTTTATACCCCGGATTTCGTATGACACCGCTGGTGAACTTAACAATATGCCAGTTGAAAGCGACCGCAATCCATTATTCATAAGATAAGTATTATCAACTTGCAGCAGATGAGTAGGGTCTTTGTTACAGAAGAAGAATTAACGGTAAGGCGCACGCCTCAAGAACTCGTAGAGTGGTTTGAGCATAAATTCCAAGAAATAACTCAACAAGAGGGTGGCAAGGAAGCCATCCGAATGAGAGAAGGTCTTTGTAAGGAGTTCATTGAAGAGGTTTGTCCACTCAGCATCTTTGCGAGCTTTCGGTTTGGTGGCAGGAATAATGTCACGCTCCAGCCCGTAATCGGGAACCAGAATTATGATGTGTTGATAACTGATTGTGCATTTTCTCCTCCACATGTGTGCAAGCTTGAAATTACGCAGGCTCACGAAGGCGAAAATGACTTTCTGAGGCGCTTAATGCTTCAAAAACAGGGTTGGACTCCCATATCCGGACCGATTATGAAGACGGGTACGAAGAATACAGGCATAGAGCTAAGGGCCAACATTGTCACAAGAGATGTGGAAGATTACCAAAACAAGCAGATAAATCTAATTATTAAGGCTTTGAAAGGAAAAATTCGCAAGAAATACGAAAGCGACACATCGCTCTTGATAATGTTTTGGGATCTGATCGAAGTCAACGAAACAGACGTAAGGGAAGCACTCTACCGCGTTGTCGAAGATGAGCTAGAACCAAGGAAGATACCATTTTCGGCTCTCTACTTGGCAAGTTGGTCTAAACGCATTTTCCTTAGATGGCCACCAAATAATGATGGATAGGTAACGGAATCAATATTCTGTTACTAGTTTTCTGGTACGAGGTGCGATCGCTCTCATCTTAATTTTTCCCTTCTGCTTTTTGTACTACTATTATTAGTACGCAAGTACACTTGCACTATGGCAACTACCTTTAAAATTGGGCAGAAGGTTTACATTATAGAACCTCGGATGCCACAGTATGGCAGGCGGGTAGTGATTCGCGGTATTGCAGATGGTCACAGCTTGGGTATGTTCTATGAGTGCAGAGATGAGCATGGGAATAGGTTGCTGCTGCGAGTTGAGGAAATTTCTGCTGCGAAACCGCAATCAATGCGGCATGGTTAGTTTCTGCCAGTATTTGAAACCTTTGTAAGCTCTAAATTTTTCACAAATCTTCTCTCACTAACAGTTTAAATAATAAATGTAAGAAAGTTGTGAGGAATTATATTAATTAACTCATAACAATATCATTTTTTCATTTCATTGCAAAAGTCCTCCAGTTATAGTCAATTTCGGTATTGTAAAGGTAGCAATCTCTCGTCAGCGTGTGAAGGAGAGAAGTATGAAAGATAAATTAGACGACAGTGGGCTGAAGAAGTGGCAGCTTGAGCCGCAGCTTAAAAAGGAGATAGAAGAACGTCAAAAGGAACTTGCAGAAATTAATAAAAAAAGCAACAAAGAAATCAAGCCAATTAGTTTTTCACTTCCAAACAATGACATTATTAGTAATAACGACTCGCTCGCAGACATCTTATACAGAATAAGGAAGTCACAGCTTGCAAGTGAAATAAAAGAACTTCAGAAGGAGCTTGAGAATATTTATAAACCAATCAGGCCTAGTCATGATGACAGGCAGCTAAAAGATTACACTCCTAGCAAAGATGACTCATTGCCAATAAAAATAGACTTTCCTTCTAAAAGTAGGCAAGACACTTGGAGAGAAATACATGAAAATGAGAATCTAAGACCAACTTTGCCTCCAACCTATATTTCCAAAGATTTACAAAACTCAGAAGAAAATACGAATGGCCCTTCATCCTCAGATAAGCCTAGAAATACAATTTTGTTCTGGTTGATTGCGCTTTTGGTAGTTATGTATTTCTTGTCCCATCAAGGCACAAATGAAAAACAACAGCCTAACCAACAAGATTATCCTAAAGATGTACCTGCACTATCAAGTGAATAAATAGTAATGAGCGCCTATAATTCCTGAACGCTCCACACGCTGCTGATGGGAATGCGATCGCCCCACAACCAACTAAACTACTTTTCCCAATGCTGCCTCAAGGCGGGTAGTAAATTGTGAGGAGCGATCGCACTTGATTAAGATTCAGCGATAGCGTTTCCTATGCGCCTTATCTACTTACTTTTTTCAAGATGCCAGTAACTACCGTGTACGGGTCTGTTGAGATGATCAGGATTTCTGTGCCACGCTTAACAATTACACCGCTTATTGATAACTGAGTACCATTAGCTTCATCAATGGATTTTGCTGTTAAAGTGCAGTCTTGTTTTACCTCGTAAGTACCTGATGCCTTAGACGGCACAATCGTACCGTTGAAACTCAAAGTCTGCCTCGTACTCAAGTTTCCATTACCATCAAAGTTAATCAAACCATTGGAAGCAAAAAGTCCAGGCTGCGCTGCTCCACCCTCAACGATAGTTCCCGTCGTTTGAATTCCAAAGCTACCTACTATGGTTGCATTTCTACACCTTGAGTCGGCCTGCGCTGTCGGAGTGTTGCTTAGTCCAATGATTAAAAGAAGGCTAGCACCACATATAACAGCGAAAAGCTTGTTCATAAGTTTCACCAAATCCCGTAATTTAAATTAGAAATTGCACACTTCTAGCCCTTGTGAGCATGAGTTTTTAAGTAGGTGGACATAATTAAATGTAAAATGGCAACCTTTGAAACCTGTTGTTGAACCATTATTTTGACTCTAATTAGTAGAATACTTTTCTAAGTAAATAAGGAATATGAATTATTTCTTAAAAAATTAAGATACTCAGCTCGTAAACTAACAAGTGCGATCGCTTTGGCTTGAGTAAAATACAGTGGGTTTTTTGAGAGCATGTTGGAAGGAGTGCGAGTCAAACTCCGGGTATTGTAGGCTGGGCAACCGTTCGGCTTTTACGCCTACCAGGCTACCCAAACCGGTTTGATTTTCGGATGCCGTCGCCGACATCACAGGAACAGGTCTGGACTCTTCTAATGCACGCTCGACGCATTCCCATACGCCGACTCTGGCACAGAAGAGCGCTCGCGCCGGAAACCACAACCCGAAACCCGATGTTGTTGTTGTCGTTGTCCGGGTTGTTGTTGTTGCGATACGCCGAACGGCAATTCCTTGGATTGTTGTTCCACGAACCACCGCGCAGCATCCGGAAGTGCCTGCCCCTTCTTCACCCTCTTGTAAATACAAGAGATGCGAATATCTTTTGACGCAACCGCCAGGTATCCCCATGTGCTAGGTGGGCTAGCCAACTCTGGATTGAGCGAGATAGGGTGGCCGCCGAGATACGTGCATTCAGGGGACACGTTGTAAAGTTTTGTAAAGAAATCAGGTTGAAAGCATTGATTTTAGGTTCAGTCGAGCCAGAAATTTTTGAAGCGATCGCTTGATAGCTCTGTATAGCGAATAGTGTGTTGAATATTCTTGTGTCCCAGATAAGCCTGAATAGCTCTAGTGTCATGACCATGAGATGCCAGATAAAACCCACAGGCATGACGTAACATATGCGGATGCACGGATAACCCTAACCCAGCAAGAGTGCCAGCACGACTAATAATATTAAAAGCTGTGGCAGCAGCCATCGGAGTACCACGCTCAGAAACAAACAAATAAGGGGAGTGAGGATATTCTCGTTGTAGTTGTCGTAGCCACCTTAACTCTCTAGCACGTAAAGGATGCGTTTACCTTCCTCCATGCTTGAGTCGATTGATATGAATTGTGCCACTAGAAAAATCTACCTGCGATGGGAGCAGTGCTACTAATTCTGATACACGTAGAGCGTGACGATAAGCCAGTAAAATTAAAGTCGAATCTCTGTGACCATGCCGCCCTGTTGATGAAGCTGCTTTAATCATGGCTTCGACTTCGTGGGGTAGGAGATATTCTCGTGTGCGTTTCTCTAGGTTTGTGACTTTTTTGGGTGGAGCAGTATGAGTCATAAAAACCAACTTGCCCATAAAAGGTAATTGGGTACTTTAACATTGGGTACGACACAATCAACTCCCCACACATTCCATGTTAAAAAGTTGCCCATAAACAGTTCTTTTTGGTAATGTTTCTCTACATAAAATCCAACGCTTGTGGCTGATTGGTGATATATATCTTTTGAAGTTTTAAATCGCACAAACACATACTGATGGTGACATCGATAGAACGTACCGCTTACCCTCGATTTAAGCGTCAATTAACCGCCAAAGAACTCACGCCCGATTTACACACCCAACAAGAGTGAAATTGCTTTTGCTTACGCAACAACTAAAGGTGAAAGTAATATTCTTAACTTAGTATGTCTATTAAAATCATTCCAGCGACTAGGTTACTTTCCTTCGCTAATAGAAATTCCTCTGAAAATAGTTAATCATATTCGCAGCAATTTAAAATTCTCAGTTGATACTGTTTTGGGTTATGAAAATCGCAAAACCATGTATCGGCACCGGACTGCTATCCGCGAATATCTCCAGGTAAATCAATTTAATCAAACTGGGCTACATATAGCTATAAAAGCAGTGAATGAATCGGCGACTGTTATGGATAATCCTGCTGATTTAATGAATGTAGCCATTGCTGAATTAGTTAAAAATAGATATGAATTACCAGGATTCAACACATTAAATAGATTAGTCCGTCGAGTGAGAAATGTAGTAAACCAAAGATTATTTTCCCTCGTACTGAGTCGCATCTCGTCAGATTACCAAGAACGCTTGCTGGACTTGTTAGAGCGTCATCCGCTTGAGTATCAGACCTCATTCAACAGCCTGAAGCAACTACCTAAAAGCCCTACCCGTAACAATATCAATGACTTTATTGTACATTTAATCTGGCTGGATTCTTTGGGTGATGTTAAGCCAATACTCAAGGATATTACCACTGCCAAAATTCACCATTTTGCTGCCGAAGCACGGGTGTTAGATGCCCATGAAATCAAGGATTTTAGTTTATCCAAACGGATTACTTTGATTTTATGCTTAATTTATGCGGCGCAAGTGACAGCACGAGATAGTTTGGTTGAGATGTTTTTAAAACAAATGCGCTCAATCAATAACGACGCTACTAAAGAATTGGAACTCATCAAAAAGAGGATTCAAGAAACACAAGAGAAATTAGTAGGTGTGTTGACTAATGTCATCCATGTGTTTATGGAGGAAAATCAATTAAATCATGAACCAGTATCCTCTCACCCAGAGATTGAAGCAGCCGATAATTATTCATCTAATTCCCCAGAGCAGATACCCGAATTAAATCTCTCTACTGAGTTACTAACAAATCAGGGAATATCTCTGTTTCATAAACTAAATAATGTATTTATTCAAGACGGAGGAGCAGAGCAACTGCTTTCGCGTGGGTGAGGCGATGAATGCTTATAGGGGTAATAATCATCTTCCTCTAATATGGAAATTCTATAAAAATCACCGTCGGACATTTTTTCGCTTAGTAAAAGCATTAGAGTTCAAATCAACTACTAACGAACAAAGTCTTATCGAAGCATTACAATTTGTCCTAGATAATTCTCATCGTCGAGGAGAATTTCTCAAAGCAAGTATTGAACTAGATTTTATTTCAGAACAGTGGCGAAAATTAGTTGTAGTCAAGCAAGGAGAGAAAACCAAATTCGTTCGTCGGCACTTCGAGGCTTGTATTTTTTATTACTTAGCAGCCGAATTAAGGTCAGGAGATATCTGCGTTGTTGGTAGTGAAGATTACGCCGACTACTGCGAACAATTACTGCCTTGGTCAGAGTGTTTGCCGTTAGTTGACCAATACTGTGAGAATTTAGGCTTTCCTAATACCGCTTCTTTTTTTACCAAGACACTAAAATCCTGGTTGGCGGACACGGCCTCTGCTGTGGATGCAGGTTATCCCAATAACCACCAATTTATTATTAATGATGAAGGCGAACCCATCCTCAAAAAGTATCAGCGTAACGAGTTGAGTGTTGCTGCCAAAGCTTTAATAGAAAAAATCGAAGAATGTTTTCCAGAAAGAAATTTAATCGATATCCTCAGAAATGTTGACTACTGGACGAATTTTACCCGTCACTTTGGGCCGCTGTCAGGTTCAGATCCTAAAATTGAACGTGCGACGGAACGTTATCTTTTAACGACGTTTACTTATGGTTGCAATTTGGGGCCGACTCAAGCGGCCAGACATATGCGAGGCATTGTCACCGCGAAGGAACTGGCATTTGTCAACCGTCGCCATGTGACTGTGGATAAGCTCAATGCAGCATTGGTGGATATTATTAACCGCTACAATGCCTTAAATCTGCCGTCAGTTTGGGGTGATGGTAAGAGTGCGGCGGCAGATGGAACGAAGTATGAACTCTACGAAGAGAATTTACTGTCTGAGTATCATATTCGCTATGGGGGCTACGGAGGAATAGCTTACCACCATGTCTCTGATACCTATGTGGCTTTATTTAGCCAGTTTATTTCTTGTGGCACTTGGGAGGCTGTTCATATCATCGAGGGGTTGTTAAAAAACTCTTCCGATATTCAACCCGATACAATTCATGCTGATACCCACGGTCAATCAACACCTGTGTTTGCATTGGCACATATGTTGGGAATTAAGTTAATGCCTCGGATTCGTAATTGGAAAGATTTAAATTTTTATCGTCCTGATAAAGAGACTGTTTATCAACATATTGATTCTTTGTTCTCTGAAACTGTTGATTGGAAGCGGATAGAAACTCATTGGCAAGATATTTTACAGGTAGTTCTATCAATCCAAACAGGTAAAGTATCAAGCGCAATTTTATTGCGTAAATTGGGTAATTATAGCCGTAAAAATAGGTTATATCAAGCTTTTCAGGAATTAGGACAAGTAGTGAGAACTGTTTTTTTGCTGCAATACATATCGGATATGCAGCTGAGAAAAGAAATTACTGCTGTGATGAATATTGTGGAGGCTTATCATAAATTCTCGAAGTGGTTTTTCTTTGGTGGCTTTGGAGTTGTGATGAAGAATGACCCAATTGAACAGGAAAAGGTAATTAAGTATAAGGATTTGGTAGCAAATGCTGTTTTGTTCCAAAATGTTGTTGATTTAACTGATATATTGCGGAATTTACAGAAGCAGGGATATTTGATTAGTCGTGAGGATGTGGCGGTTGTGAGTCCTTATATTACGGCTCATGTTAAGCGGTTTGGTGATTACCTAATTGATATGGAGACTGTGCCACCCTCATTGGATGAGGTCGAAAGTTTAGTGCTTGCTTAAGCGGCTGGAATCCTTGTAAATCACAGGTTTTTTGTTTGCTTCTTAACAAAACTTTACAACGTGTCCCCTGAATGCACGTATCTCGGCGGCCACCCAATGAGTTGGACAGAAAAGAAATTGGCTCTCGTGCTTGGGATATTGGTTTTGGCAACAAGTTGCACAGCACAATCCAACACATCTACCCAAACTCCCCAATCGCAAAAAGCGACTGAAGTTAGCAGTTCACAAACGGTTGCAACGGTAACAGTAGACGGTTCTAGTACCGTATATCCAATAACTTTGGCGATCGCAAAAGAGTTTCAAGCAGACTCCAAAAATAAAGCGCACCTTAAAGTTGGCATTTCCGGTACTGGCGGTGGCTTTGAAAAATTCTGTGCTGGAAAAACAGACATAAATAACGCCTCCCGACCTATTTTGACCGCAGAGATGCAAACTTGTAACAAAAATAGCGTCAGATTTATGGAGTTTCCAGTTGCATTTGATGCTCTGACCATAGCCATTAATCCACAAAACAACTGGGCAAAAGACATCACTATAGCAGAATTGAAAAAGATTTGGGAACCTGGGGCACAAAACAAAATTACCCGTTGGCAGCAAGTACGTGCATCTTGGCCAAATCGCCCAATCAAGTTGTATGGTCCTGGAAAAAAGTCTGGTACATTTGACTATTTCACAGAGGCAGTAGTTGGTAAATCTGGAGCTAGCCGGACTGACTACACAGCTAGTGAAGATGACAAAGTTTTGGTAGATGGTATTAGCAAAGACCCAAATGCATTAGGTTATTTTGGCTTTGCTTATTACGAAGAAAACCAAAACAAGTTAAAAGCACTAGCTGTTAATAGCGGCAAAGGACCTGTATTACCATCACGTCAAACAGTGGAGAAAGCTCAATATCAGCCTCTTTCTCGACCATTGTTTATCTATGTGAATGCTCGCTCAGTCCAAAATAAACCAGAGATGAAAGACTTTGTGGATTTCTACATTCACAAAGCACCGACAACAGTGAGTTCTGTAGGGTATGTACCTCTATCGGAAGAAGCTTATCACCTTGATGAAGTTCATTTTAACAGGGGTAAGGTGGGAACAGTTTTTGAAGGAGAAGCACCCGTGAATTTGACAATTGGAGAGTTGCTAAGAAAACAAACCAAGTTTTAGGAAGCGATAAAAACAAGGGATTGTTAAGTAGCTCGACGCAGTATAGAACATTTTTTAACACGAAGCCAGTATGCAACCGCTAAGGCACTTGCTATTGACCCAGCCCTTGTAAACGCCTTCCAGGCGCTTGACGACCTCCATGAGGGATATGAGCGAATTGATAAATTATACGGCTGAAGCCCCAAAACGGTAGTGTTTTAGATTTGTTGGCTCTGTTCTGCAACTGAATTAATCAGGATAACTCGCAACGTTATTAGCCACAAATCTAGAACACCACCAAATTTTCATAGTAGCTATCCAAGACCCAAGCGGAAGTCAATTTGATCTGCCCATTGTGGGAAGTCGATCAGAGGATTGCGATTGCCCTGCTTTTTATAAATAGCCATATTTCGATGTTTTTCGTGTTTAGTGACGGGGAAATCTTGATGCCACTTCAGCAAAGTTTCCAGGCGTTGGGCTTCGTACTCATTACTGATATTGTCAATTTGCTCCGGATAGCGCACTAAGAAGTAAAGAGTTGCTCGTGCTACCTCTCCCTTACCATTGCCCGGCTCAAATCTATTCCCTTCAGACTTGCCACAGTTAGTACGCATTGCTTCTTCAAAGTCCGGAAAGTCGTAGAAAGGGGTGTTGCTCCGAAAACTGTTACACACAACCTCGCAGGCAAATAAGTGGTGCAGGTCTCCCCGCATTGGTTCTTTCTTTTGAAACCAAGATTGAGGCACGACGTGTTCGCAGTTGTAAGGCAATTCTGATTCGAGCAGATCAAGCTGCTCGCCTAGTTGAACAGTACTGTTGAAGGATTCAGAGCGCATTAACTCCTGTAACCGAGCAGTTCGCTCTTGCTCAATTTGTAAATCTTCCCGAATAATCTGCTCAGGCTCGAATTCTAAGCGTGAGTAGACGCTACGAATCTTCAGATCGGGCTGTAAATCTACCCAAGGGTAGAGATGAACTCGCGGTTTATAAGTTAATTGCTGCCTATGAGTAGTGCGGAGTAAATCCTTCAATTGCTTGAACAACTCCAGTGAGTTGAGTGATGAAACTCTATTTATTAAATTGCCATAATAATTGTCTCGCTCAGTGCGATCGCTGGCTTCATCGTAGTAGGGAATTGTCCCTCGACGGACTCGTTCTAGAAGTTGTAGTTCTTTAGCCAGTTCAGGCTCACTTTCAATATCCCACTGGGTATCATCTTGGTTGCTGCCATCAGGAGCTTTAGATGACAGGTTGTCTGGTTGAGGCGCAGGAGTAGGGAGCATAGTTAATTCTCCCAAACGCACGCTTATCTGAAGCGGAATTGTCCAAGTAACGCTGCCATCACTAGCAGGGTTGGCGGATTTGGCAATGCTTTGAGGTCTTTCCTCCTTAATTGCTTCTGGGGAAAGTGGTAGCAAATTAAACATTTCATCTCGCAGGCGGCGCTGTGTTGAAGAGAAATTTTGCTGCTTGATATGCTTGACAATGCGGCTGATGCGAATGCCTTCGTTTGCTTCCCAGGCAATTCTATCTTCTCCCATATCAGGAGTCCACACTTGGCCGTCAATTGCTAGGATATTGCCCTGCTCATCTGTTCGGGGAACACCTGAGTGGTGTAGTCCAACAACTTCCCACTGATCGTTGAAAACAGGAGATCCGGAAGACCCAGGCGCTGTATCCGTCTGGTAGTGAAGGAAATTATCGAACAGATCGACTAGCCGATTTTCCCTCAGTGCCAGTTGCTTTGGCTGCCCAGATGGGTGTTGGATGATGTTGACATATTCTCCTAAAATGACCTTGCCCTCTTCTTCAATCAAGCGGTTCCAGCCAAAACTCCCTAGAGGAGGTTGTCCACTCGAACTATCTTTAACTGCGACTAAACTAAAATCAAGAGGTTTGTCGGTAACAAAGAAGGTAGCAGGATCGAGTTCATAGGTGTAAGACTGGAGCATTTGCCCTCCTACACTGCTTTGGTAATTGAATTCTATAAGGCTGAAACTTGCTTGCCGGGCATCTGACAGGACATGGTTGTTGGTCAGCAGGAGTTGAGGAGAAACCATGAAGCCTGTGCCATAACCGACGAGGCGGTTGCTATTGTTACGGATGAGAATGCGACCAATGGAACGGGAAACACTCAACCCATATTCTAGGTAACTCACACTCATTAAGTCGTTTTGACCGAGAATGCGTTCCTGGACAAGACGATTGAAATTTTCTGGGGATAGAATTTTAACCCCAACAACTTCAGGTTGGCTTTCCTCAGCGATCATTGTGACAGCCAGAGGATGATTGGCAATTCGTTGGAGTCTCTTTTTAACTCGCTCTGGAGTATCTACATTGAGTAAATTCCCAGCTTTTAGCTCACTTAAGTGCTCTTGACGCTCCTGTTGACGCTGTTTGTACCGTGCTGTGGTTTCTTGGATTAACTGATAGGTAATAGCCATATCTGAAGATGGGGGTTTTTAAGGAGTAAAAGTGGCTGTCTAAGCCCTGCCAGCAGTCTGAAATAAACGGATTTCGTTAATTCATATGATGCTCTATTTGTACAGTGCGTAAGTCCTAAGGATTACGAGCAATTCTTTCTAAACGTCTGCTGACACGTTCAGGGGTATCTGCATCGAAAACCGAACCAGATGAAAGTTTACGAATGTTGCACTCGCCAGATGCGAGCGCGTTTTGTATCGTTCTATAGTTTCTTGAATTAGCTGCCCAGGAGGAATCATTTAATAATTTTCAGATAGCTTTACCTTGTTTATATACGAAATTATTACTAGTTTGTTAGTATCATTTTTACAGATATCAATATCTATAAACCATCTACTTTTTGAAGAATGGCACAATAATTGCGGATTATTAACGTCACCTGCAATGCTATCTTAAGTTGTTACGAATGTAATGGGAGATACCATGATTGAGAGCAGTCGCACTGCCCAACCTGAAGCACCTGCTGTAACCTTACCCCACAACAAGAGCTTTAAGGTCGGCACGTTCAACCTTTTTAATCTTGTGCTGCCTGATGTTATCTATTACGAGAAAAATAAATATAGTACAGAAGTTTATCAGCGAAAAAAGATTTGGATTTCTCGTCAACTAGAGCACATGGAAGCTGACATCATTGGCTTTCAGGAACTTTTTCATCAACAAGCGCTCGGAGAAATACTCGCTCAAACCAAAATGTATGCAGATGCTCAACTGGTCGCGGCTAATCCCACAGGTGATAAGCCAGTTGTTGCGCTCCTGTCTTAATTCCCTGTCCTCCAGCACCAAGTTTTTAGCGAATTTCCGCTTCAAGCAAACTTGGATATAGAAGGAGCAGCCATTCCCCTCACTACTTTTTCTCGACCTGTGCTATCAGCACAGCTAGCCTTAAGCGATACGTTACAATGTACGGTCTTTGTCGTTCATCTTAAGTCTAAGCGACCCATTTACCCAGAAGGAGTCGACCGCGACGATCCAGTAGAAAAAGCTCAAGCACAAGCACGGGCTTTAATTCGTAGAGCCGCCGAAGCAACTGCTGTGCGAACAATCCTCATGGATACGCTGCGACACCAAAATAACCCCGTTATTGTTATGGGAGATTTGAATGATAGTGCTCTGGCGGTAACGACTCAAATTGTCTGTGGTGAACCAGCTTGGGAAAAGCTCAAGCTTGAGAAAAAGAAGGAAATCTGGGATGTACTCCTCTATAGTGTTAAGGATATTCAGGCGCGTCAGAGCTACGGCGACTTTTACTATACCCATATTCACAACGGTCATTATGAGAGTCTCGATCACATTCTTGTCAGTGAAGAATTTGTAGCACAGAACCCTCGTCGTATTGGTCAAGTAACTTACGTTTCGGTGCTCAACGACCATCTCATTGATGAAACCTTAAGTGACGATCAAGTTGACATATGGAAATCTGACCACGGGCAAGTCGTTGCTTGTTTCAAACTTGAAAGTTGACATGAGTGCGATGGCGCTTCGCGCCGCCCCGAAGGAGCATCGCACTTCACAAGGTATCATCCCAAAAGCGATCGCATTTGCTGTTAGAAGCTGCCAGTTGATGACTCCCGATTCGCTCCCCTCAGCGCGAACAGTCTCAGAATCAGTGAAGACAGCAGCTTCCTTAGATGAGTGGTTGTACAACGGTGGTCCTTACCAGTTGGTAATCTTCCACTTCCTGATCGGCGTATTCTGCTACATGGGACGTGAGTGGGAATTGTCCTACCGCTTAGGAATGCGTCCTTGGATTGCCGTAGCTTACTCTGCACCCGTAGCAGCAGCAAGTACAGTATTCTTAATCTACCCCTTGGGTCAAGGTTCCTTCTCTGATGGTATGCCCTTGGGTATTTCTGGAACCTTCAACTTCATGTTAGTGTTCCAAGCAGAACACAACATCTTAATGCACCCCTTCCACCAATTAGGTGTAGCAGGTGTATTCGGTGGTAGCTTGTTCAGTGCAATGCACGGTTCTTTGGTAACTTCTTCCTTGGTGCGTGAAACAACCGAAGCAGAATCTCAGAACTACGGTTACAAATTCGGTCAAGAAGAAGAAACCTACAACATCGTAGCAGCACACGGTTACTTCGGTCGCTTGATCTTCCAATACGCTTCCTTTAACAACTCTCGCAGCTTGCACTTCTTCTTAGCTGCTTGGCCTGTAGTGGGAATTTGGTTCACCGCGCTGGGTATCAGCACAATGGCGTTCAACCTGAATGGTTTCAACTTCAACCAATCAGTGATTGACTCTACTGGTCGCGTCATCAACACTTGGGCAGACATCATCAACCGCGCTAACTTGGGTATGGAAGTAATGCACGAGCGCAACGCTCACAACTTCCCTCTCGATTTAGCTAGTGCTGAAGTCGCTCCTGTTGCTGTTAGCGCTCCTGCTATCAACGGTTAATAATTAATCAAGACGCAACCAATCGCGTCAAACTAAATAAAAAGCACTCTCTCCAAAGGGGGCGCTTTTGAGTTTCTAGTGGCAGGGATGTCAATGTTTTCATGGTAAAAGTAAGGCAAGCAGTCTAAACTTAATAAGAAAAAAAGCTGTTATGCCCAAAATCTACAAACTCAAGGTAGATAACCATACCGAACTTATAAGCACGCCAAAAACTAAATATATAGTAGGTATAGCACAGGTTGCAAATTTCCCATGTGACTTACCACTATCAGCTAACGTCAGAGAACCCAACCCAAATAGTTCGATTTGCAAGCAAATCCTTGATAGTCTATTCGTAGCGCCAGAGAAGTTTGTAGAGAAACACAATGGCATAATTATATCCGCACACAAAGTAACAGAAGTAGCCAAAGGCGAGTTAGAAATCGAAATTCTAGAGGAGTCTGAGGAATACAGCCACTACGGCATAGCCAACGGTGGTAATAGTGTAGCGATGTTTAGCAAAGCTCAAGCCTATAAGTACAATCTAGAAAAAGCCAGAGTCAAAGTTACAATCCACGTCGGCTTAACCGAAAAAGAAGTAAGAGATATTGCCCTCGCCGCCAATACCAACGCCCCAGTCGATGCGAGTTCGCGCATCAACACTCGCGGCGATTATGATTTCATCAAGACATATATAGCCCAGTTAGAATCAAAAGAAAAAAGAAAATTTCGCATCCGCTACTACCAAAACCAAAGCGGAATACCAAAAAATGCTCATTGCTCAATAGGTCACATCCTCAAGCTGATCAACTGTTTAGACTGCAACCGCTACAACGGAGATAGTGACAAAAGGCGAGGAAAACACCCAACCAGTTTAAAAACACCTACTGAGATCAACGAAACAGAAAAAGAAAGGATTAACCGCCTGTTACACCTACTAACATCTGCCCTGTGGATTGAACAACGCCTTTACACAATCATTGACGAATACCTGAGAAACCCCCGCCGCAAAGGGGTAAACAATTTAGCCAGCATTGACACCAAAAAGAATACTCTTCTGCCTGACAGTAAATACTCCTTTGGATTTGGTGCGCCTGGAGATTTAGCCCTACCAGTAGTAGCTGCATTTAGGGTATTCCTAGACAAGGAATATCAATGGATTATGCCCTTTGAGGAATTTTCAGAAGGGCTAATCAAACACCTCTGGGAGAAACACTTCTGCGAATATCTAAAAAAGGAACATGTTGCTGGCAAGTCTTTAGGAGTTGAAATCAACCGCAATCAAGAAATTTGGGAAAATCTATACACCTGTGCGTCGCTCTACCTGAACAATTTGTATAGAAAAATTATTAATTCTAAGTCTAATGTAAACGGTAAATCAAAACCAAAACTAGTATTGACATCATGAACTACCCGCCCTTACTGATGCAGAAGGTGGGGACTTCCACAATTTCGTGAAGAGGGGAATGACAAACTATCATTCCCCCTTTTTATAGGTATAACAGTACAAGTGCTTCGCACAACTTTCATGCTCTAAATGAAGGTCGTGCAATGAGTACTGTAGTTAATTCTAAACCATCTACCAAAAAACTAAAACAGCAGCAAACGCAAATTGTTAGTCCTCAAGAAGTTGAGTATCTCGAACTCCAAGCAGCTAAGGCTTACGAAATGGCTAACTACTACCATCTGAGATACAACTACTAACAAGTTCAAATTCTCTCACCACCATTAATTCTCTCTCTGAACCAGCAGTATTCTATGCTGGTTTTTCCATAATTAGGAGTAAAAAATGACTCAAGAAATCGAAAAAGAAATCAACCAGCTTACTCTCAAAGAACTCTCCCTCGATGCTGCTAAACTGTGGTCTCAAATTGAAGAGGCTACACAGTCAGAAGAAGAGGGGTTAGTCGAACAACTCGTACAAAACCTCATAGCTGTCCAAGATGGTATCGAAACTAAGATTGACGCTATAGCCTGGGTAGTTGACCAGCTAAATCTTGATCTAGAGGTATGGGAAGAAAGGAAAGCACGGGTAGTAGAACTCCACGACCAGATAATCAAGCGCCGGAAAACCCAGTTATCGCAAATTAAGCAAGGATTAATTCACCTCCATACAGTAGGATTAATTAATGATAAAAGTATAGGTAAAACAAGGGAGATTGAAATCAGAGACAATCCGCCCAAAGTAGCTAAATTATTAATAGAGGTAGACGATGAAGATTTCCCTTCGGAGTTTAGAAATATTAAGTATCTAGCTAATAATCAAGCAATATTAGATGCTTACAAAACTGGTAAAGATGTTAGCAATATTGCTGAGATAACTATCGGAAAGCAGGTAAGATTTCAAGTCAAATCAGGTAGAAAAAATGTAAATAAACAAACCACAACTTAAGAGCATACGCCCCAATCAAATGAGCAATCAAATATAGGCATCTCCTATCAATTACTACAAGTATTTATCAAATGGTTGGGCTGAAGTCCAGCCATGTTTATTTTTTTGACGCACTCCCATGATTTAAATCTAGGGGATTTTCATTCATGTGTTACGAGGCAGTCGCGCATACGTGCCTTTCCACCTTTCTTCCCGCTTCTTTGACTCTTAACTAGACTGTTGAGCATCCCCGTCAGACCGTCCCCACAAGCAACTTTCTTACAGAGAAGCATTTCCCGCCTGTCCCCTACACTTATAGGATTTCTTCTAAATCTTTACCTTCCAAAGGTTCTCGTGATGTGTGCCGGACAGCCAGGATGTAAACTGTTTCTGTTGCATCCTGGACAGTAAAAATAATCCGATATTTTTTCCGGTAAATGAGATGACGGATTTCCTGGGTAAACTCGTCCTGTTCCGGTATCTTGGAACACCGCCGGGGAGAATCCTTGAGGGAATTAAGGGCTGTCATAACGCCATTAAACCACTTATCGGCGGCACTGGGGTTTGTCTGTTGTATCCACAGATAGGTTTCCTCGATATGCTGGGTGGCAAGGACAGAAAGTTCAACCTTGAATGTCATGTTTCTTTCGCATTGCCTCTGCAAAGTCCTCTAAAGCCACGGTCTTTCCGTCTTTTACGTCCTGCAAGCCCTGCTTTATGGCTTCAACGGTTTCCAGATACTCAATCCGGTCAAGAAGAGCTTGGTACGCTTCTGCGTCCTGCACGACAAGTTCTGCCTTGCCATTAATCGTTAACACTACAGGTTCCTTTGTATCCTTCATCTGCTCAATGAACTTAAGCGTATTGCGTTTGAAGTTGGAAAGGGAATCAATATCACGGCTAATATTCATCTTTACACCCTTGCACTAAATATGATGCAAATTTGATGCTAACTGATTTTGAGGGGATAAGCAAGCTTTCTCCAATCCCTGACGAGAACGTTATTGCTATGACCAAGCCACAGGGATTCTAAACTGGTGAAACAAGTGCAGAATTAATCGAGCCTAAATTCGAGTGAAGACAATTATCTTGCATTGCAATGCAGCGCAAGACAAAATCGAGTAAAGAGCATATAGTGAAGATTTGTATGAGTAAAGAAAATATTACCTTCCGCCTTGATAGCGAAAAGCGGGCATTGTTGGACAAAATAGCTGCTGGACTTGACCGGGATAGAACTTATATCCTCAATGAAGCAGTTGATATATATCTTGATTTGTATCAGTGGCAGGTAGCAGAGATTGAGGCAGGAATCAAAGAGGCTGATGCTGGCGACTTTGCAACAGACGAAGAAGTGAATACTGTTTTTGCAAAGTTAACCAATGCAGATTAAGTGGCTCAAAAAAGCGCTCCGCAACCGCAACGCAGATTCATGAATACATTGCTCAAGATAATCCAAAGGCAGCTATTCGCATAATATTAAAAATTCAGCAATAATTAGTATTATTGGGCGACCTTGGAGTACATATGAAATTAATTCTAATCGCTGTCTCCTTAATTCTTTTACATCCCAAGGTGATTCTGTTAAAAAATGGTGTAATGGTTGATGATTACCTAACCCTACAATTTTCACTATTTCCGGTAGAGTTTTACGTTTTATGTCAGATATAATACCCATATGTAGATACTTAAAAGCTTCAAAACTTCTGACGTCTGGAAATAGGTTTTGATAAAATTGACAGTATTCGTCTATAAATTTGACTGTGGGTATTGGTTGACGAGGCTCTACCATAATACAGAACCCAGTTCTAAGGTTTGTCCTTAATTATACTCTCGCGAAATTGACAAAAGAGGGTTAATTATAAATAAAAAACAGGATAATTACATATAAAATAATTATCAAAAACTAAGTTTTTATTTTAACAGCTATCTGGAATACTAAAACAAGCAGTAAATAACATATTGGTAGAACAAACATGGAAGGATTTTCCATCGAATAACTCACAAGCATCGCCTTAAATTTTAAGGAATATGAAAATACATTTCCTTCACCAAGAATGTTTATAGACGAGATTAAGTGTGGCATTACATTTGACCGTGAAGGTTCAAAAGATGAAAAAATCAGGAAATTTTATGAGGAGTATTCATCAATCGATGAAGATGCATTAGCTGATAAACTATATCAGCTTCTAGAAAACCAACCTTCTAGTTTTGAAACACTCTATTTGGCAATTAAGAAATTTTGGGAAGTTGAAGTAGTAAATCTCCAGGAAAGATTAAGGGAACTCAAACTTATTCCGGTATAGATAGAGTAGCTTGGCATCCTTCTAATTCTTCCTTTGAGCAAGATAAGCTTGACGGTAATCCTTCTTCTTTAACCTGGAAGCTTGACGTGCAGACCACTGGCGCATGGGAGTAACTTTCTCTACATGAAGTAGCTTCTGACGATAAGTTTCATTACCCGTCAATTGTGCGATCGCACCAGCAATAAATCGAGCGCAGCGTTCTGGCTGGGATGAAACTTGTTCCTCCGCAAATCGCACCACCACCCAATTAGCATTAACGAAACACACGTTTCTGTAATCGTCTTGCCCGATGCAGTGGGTAGGCTTAAGAGTTGCAAACGAGATAGGTTCATCAACTTCCACATCCAGATGTAACCCGGTAGTAGGTTCAACAATGAGAAAGTCAGCCGTGTAGTGCAAATCATGCCCCGGCGGTAACATTTTCTGTTGGGGGAAAACTGCATCACCAAAATAATGCTTCAAGACATTCTCAAATAGCTTCTCACTCGCCCCCACAGGCGCATCACCCGTACCCGAAGGCACAATCACCGGGGCGAATTTCTTATCCCGTACCAATTGAGGAACAAACACCTGGGGAAAGGATGGAACTGGTTTAGATGATTTAGACATAGTTAGTCAAAAGTTTAAATAATAGCCTCTAATTTCACAAATTCCTTAAACATTAAATAGTCTTATATCCAGTCTTACAGTCATATTGAAGTTGTGAAAACCAACTAATATTGGATATTTTTTAGAACTAAAATTAGATGCCAAATCTTGTGTAGATAGGAGAAAATGCGCTCTTATACACATTAAATCGAGCTATGTACAGCTTCCAGATACTCGAAGGGCTGATTCAAGAGGAATACCCTCTCATCGCCTGCGAATCTCCCCTCCAAGAAAGACTGCGCCTACTGGTGCATATCACCCAATTCTGCCAAAACAACAACCGCAAGTGCTATCTGTGGAACTTGGGCGAAGAAGCTATCAAGGAATTGACAGTTGAGAATTCAAAATTACGGATTGCAGAATTTAAAGACTATATTCCCAAGCCAAGATACAATAAAGAAGATTATTTTCACGTACTCAGCTTTTGGAAAGAATACCAGGAAAGCGGCGTTCTAATTATAGAGAATGTATACCCCTGGATTAAGGAAAATCGCCCAAAAGAAACTGAATTTTTATTAGTATCCGAATGGATTAAATCTTCACTAATTAATATTAAACATTACAATCAAAATACTGGTAAAATTGCCCTACTTCTAGGAGCAACTGCTGATATTAGTAGCGATATCGTAGCTGAAATTCCTATCTGGAAGCAAGATTTACCTGACGTTAGCGAAATTATTAATTCACTTACTCAAGCAGGCATACTACCCCCAGAATACACAGAAATAGATGCCCTCACAGTAGCAAATGCCGGGATGGGGTTGTATATATCAGATATACTCAATCTACTCAAGGAAGTTAGAAAAACCACCGACTTCATTAACTCAGAAGAAGTAGCGATCGCTCTCCTCAAACAAAAAATCCAACTCCTCAACCGCCTCTACGATATTGAATTCCTACCCCCACCCAAAGTCCAACTGGGTGGGTTAGAACTGATGCAAGAATCATTCAAAAAGTTTAAGCGCCTCCTCACCCCCCGCGCCAAACAATACAACTTGCGCGTACCAAAAGGTATTATGCTAGTGGGACCACCAGGGACGGGAAAATCCCACTCTGCGAAAGCCTGCTCGCAAAATATGGGTATTCCCCTCATCATGGTTGATTGGGGTAATTTCCGCAGTTTTGGCAACCAAGCTGAAATCAAACTCGAACGCCTGCTAAAACTAGCAGATAAATTGTCACAAATAATACTGTATTTTGACGACTTTGATAAGGGTTTTGCCGGAGATGATGACCTAGCTAAACGCCTTGCAGGTAAGCTTTTGACCTGGATGCAGGAAAGAACAAGCGAGGTGCTAGTGATTGCCTCAGTCAACCGGATGGAATGGTTGCCACCCGAACTGGGGTCACCGTACCCGTGGGGGGAAAAGTGTACGCTAAAGCTAGGAAGCCTGATGTGACTGGATTTCAGGACTAATGAATTGTAATCTGAGTGGTCTGAGATTCTCCAGAGTCGTGATGAGTCGGAGATTCCAGTGATATTCCCCAATCATGTTGATATGCTCCCAACCTAGAGGTGATAAATGACATAAGTATTCTTCTCTAATAAATTGCCCGGCTTGCTGCAATGTTTCAACAGCTTTCGCTAGATAAACTGTGTTCCAGACAATGATGGCAGCCACAACTAAATTTAGTCCACTTGCCTTGTGCCATTGGTCTTCATAGGAACGATCTACCACTTGTCCAAAACGGTGTTTGAAGACTTCTCTTGCCAATCCATTTTTAGCTTCTCCCTTATTCAAGCCAATTTGCACTCGTCGTCTGAGCAGTGGGTCTTGCAACCACAACAGAGAAAAGAGGGTGCGTTCAATTCGACCCACCTCTCGGATTGCTAGTGCTAACCCATTTTGACGAGGATAAGCCGCCAATTTCCCTAAGATTAGTGAGGCAGGTACTGTTCCTAAACGAATGGAACTGACTAAGCGCAAAATATCATCCCAGTGTTTTTCGGGAGCGGCTAAGGTTGATGGGACGTTCAGAGAGTAAAGGTTTCAATTGAGGATAATTGCAACGCGGCAAGATACTGAAGAGCTTATGGTCTTTCAAATTGCTGATGCGAGGTGCTCCCGTGAAACCCTAACAGATGACAGATCGCAAAAACCTGATCGGTGAAACCAGCCGTATCAGTGTAATGTTCTCGAATCGTCAAATCGGTTTCGTGATAGAGTAAGCCATCTAGCATGTGGGGAGCATCGCGGACGATGGAACTAATTACTTTCGTGTGATAGGGCGCATATTGATCGGAAATGTGAGTATAAAAAACAACCGTTGGGTCAAAGCCATATTTGGCATTGATGTGAGCGGTGTAAGGGCGGCGATTGGCAATGCGAAAACTTTGTCCATCGGAAGAAGACGTAGTGCCATCGCCCCACAATTGCGCCATTGGCAGTTGATGTTGGAAATTGACCAGCGTTGCCAAGGCTTTGCTGTAGGTTTCGGGTCGCAAATACCATTGCGAGGTCCAACTCAATTGTTCGGCGCTGATACCAGGACAAGCCTCAGCTAGACGGGTATAGCCCAGGTTGGTTGCATCTGCCAAAATTGTGCTGAGTAAAAGCCGCTTTTGTTTAGATTCCTGGTCGGTGTGCAAATGGGTAAAGTGGCCACTAAAGTTTGTCCAGGCATCAACCTCAATCAGTAAGTCGGTTAATTTGATGCGAGGAAGCAATTGATAAATTTGATGGGAAAGCTTTTCAGCTTCTTCAGGAACCAGTTTGGTTAAAGGCGTGATGATGAGTTTTTCATCCTCTAAACGCACATCAGTTAACTTGTTTTCAACGAGTAGAGGTTCAATATTTTTTAGGGCCTCATCCAATTCCTGTGAACGCTGCTCTAAATAGGTTTGACAATCCGTTGGAATAGTAATCGGAATTTGCTGTTGCTGCTGAAGTGCGCTCCAATCCGATGGAGGTAGTAGGTAATCATCAAAGTTACGATACTGTTTGCTACCTTTAACCGAGAGATCGCCTGAATTTAAACCGTCTTTCAACGTTGCGAGAATGCATAGCTCGTAGTAGTGACGGTCGATTTTGTCTGCCTGAAAGATATGCTCTTGCCACCGGGGTTTGATGAAATCAACTGGAGCTGTTTCAGGAACAGTACGCTGTCCAGTTTCATTAAGTTGCCGCAACACATCAATGGCTTGTGTTATGGACGTATAAGGTTTCGCCGCTTGAAACTCAAAACTTTCCAGCAGTAGGGGGGTATACTGCCTGAGATAGGAGTAGTGATTGTCGAGGTGATCCAAATAGTCGAAAGCGTAGGGATAAGCTAGCTTTTCGGCTTCCAGTACGGTTGCCACAAATCGTTCCCACGGGATAACTGACTCGATAGCACTGATCCAATCTTGCTCGTTCTCTCGTGCCGCAATCAGGGCTTTACCGATACTAACGTACAATCTTACCTTTTCGTTGATGGCTTTGCCGTTATTTTGAAACTCCTCTTGATGCTTGCGTTTGGCATGGTTAAATACGGTTGTCATTAACCGATCGTGCATCGACAACGCTCGGTCAATCAACTCTTGCAACTGATGGGCTAAAAAGGCAACGAGAACGGCATACCGTCGCGGTTGTTCAAATTTCCTCAGTTTTTGATTTGTGTAGCGACTTCCTTCACGCGCCAACTGGAGTAGACGATTTTGCGGAATGCCTTGGCTTAATTCGTTTGCCAGACCCAGTTGACGGATGAATTGAATGCGTTCAACCAGTCCGGGTGAAACTTTTGGGGGAAGGACGTAGTGGAGCTTGTTTGAGCCAAGTGAGTTGGGAGGGTTGTCCGTCTTGGGTTGTGATTAACTCATCTAGTTGTTGCTTTTGAGTGGCGCTAAGCGTTTGTGTTAATTGCCCAAACAGGTGCTGCTCAGTTTGCCGCCGGGTTTCCCACACTAACCGTTCAACGGTCGAGAGTGCTGGAGCAATCACTTTGCGGCGTTGTAGTTCCGCTAGCACTTCGTTTACTAAGACGATCGCTTTGTCAGTTCCCAATGCGAGCGGTTGCAGCCAGGTTTTTAGATCCTGGTAGTGAGCTTGACTAAAGGTTTGATATCCATAAATCTCCTGAATTTCACTCAGATGTTCTCGGCGTGTGGTATCGCGTTGTGCATACTGCTCGAACACGGTCGCTTCCAAATTCAGTTGTCCAGCAACATAGGACAACAGAGCGTCTGGAACCGCTTCTTGGGGTTGCAACGCTCGACCCGGGTAACGCAAATAGCATAATTGGATGGCAAATCCGAGTCGATTGTAGTTACCGCGTCGCTTCTGAATCAGCGCAATCTCCTCTGAACTTAACGTGTAATAGCGAACTCGCTCAAACTCACTGAGGAATTCATGACGACGGTTAAATTGTTCTCTTTGGGCAGCAGAGAGGACTTCTGGTTCTTTACGCATGCAATCACTCCTAGAACAATATTACCAGAGTGATATTACAGGCTATTGATCCTTAGCGTACACTTTTCCCCCCACGGGTACGGTGACCCCAAATACTCTCATTCGTATGCGCCATCTCCAGCGCCCAAAAAAATCGCTCTCCGGAAACTCCTTACCAGGCGCATGATAATATCTGCATACCACTGGTCGGCTGTGATGTTGCTGTTGCCAATTCCAGATAAATCAACCGTCGTGCAAGCAATACCATCTTCTTGCAGTCGTTTAGCCACCTGCACTCGCAAACTGGACTTACCCATTTGACGACAGTTAAGGACGTAACAAAACTCACCAGCCCTTAAAGCATTGTAGAGTTCTTCATCAGCCTGCCGTACTACATAGCTGGGTGCATCAATGGGAAGACGACCGCCAACATGATATTCGTAGGTGGAAATCAGCTTCTGCACGGGTATTCCTGCCTTTCAAGTCTGAATCGATGCAATGTATCACGCTGTTGACTGTCATATTTATAGAGGTTCTAGCTGTCACTGTCCATGTAGAAAAGTTAAGGATTTTTCCAGAAACACAGGTGTGGGGGTGTGGGGGAGGAAAACTAATAATCGTGAATTCGATGAACCTCACCCCAACCCCTCTGTCTTGAAAAGTTCAGTTCGTCGCAGACGTTGCCGTAGACATCGCCGAAAGCCGACGCTCCGACGCAGAGAGGGGCTAGGCAATTAACTTTGGGGATGAGAAATTAAACTTTTGCATTTGCATTCACCAATCTTGCAACAGTTAAGTGCTTGATTGGCAATAAATCCCTTAATTTTTCTATATCGACGCTAAATCTTTTGCATTTTATAAAAGTAAAAGTTCGAAAAACATCCAGAGTAGAAGATTATGAATAGGGCAAGTAAATGAAATAAAGCAATTCATAATTATTTACTTAATTCCAGTGATTGTTACCTCATAAAGCTCTAAAAACACGCAACAAATAAAGAGGATAAAAGTATATGAATAAATCTTTTGATAACTTAGTAGAGTTATTGCGCTATAGAGCAGTTAATCAGTCAGAAAAACAAGCCTTCTCATTCTTAGTTAATGGACAGCAAGAGACTGATTTTACCTATCAAGAATTAGATTTAAAAGCTAGAGCGATCGCAGTCGCCCTGAAAAATATTACAACCATCGGGGACAGAGTGCTGCTAATTTATCCCCCCGGATTAGAATTTATCGCCGCCTTCTTTGGCTGTCTATACGCTGGAGTCATTGCAGTCCCAGCTTATCCACCCAGACAAAATAAATCTCTATCTCGCTTGCAGGCGGTAGTAGCTGATGCACAAGCCACAGTTGCACTTACCACTACAACCGCTTTATCTAACATTGAAGGACAATTAACTAACTTAACTAATTTACAATCTCTGCATTGGCTAGCTACTGATAACATCAATACTGATTTAGCCAACTCATGGCAACAGCCACAAATCAATAGCAACTCCTTAGCTTTTCTGCAATACACCTCTGGTTCTACCGGGATGCCAAAAGGCGTTATGGTTAGCCACAGCAACCTTCTGCACAACTTAGCCTCAATTTATCAGTGTTTTGGGCATTCATTCCAAAGCCAAGGGGTCATTTGGTTGCCACCTTATCACGACATGGGATTAATTGGTGGCATTCTCCAGCCTATTTACGGAGGCTTCCCAGTCACACTAATGTCACCAGTGGATTTTCTGCAAAAGCCTTTTCAATGGTTAGAAGCAATTTCTCGCTATCAAGCTACTACCAGTGGAGGGCCAAATTTTGCTTATGACTTATGTGTGCGTAAAATTACACCAGAACAACGAGAAACTCTCGATTTGACTAGTTGGGAAGTAGCTTTTAATGGTGCTGAACCTATTCGAGCGGAAACACTGACGAAGTTTGCAGAAACATTTGCACCATACGGTTTTCGTGCTAGTAGCTTTTACCCTTGCTATGGCATGGCTGAGACAACCTTAATTGTGGCTGGTGGTGTGAAAACAAACCCACCAATACTAACCAGTATTGATGGCAAAGCATTGTTAGAAAATCATGTGACTCCAGCATCTAATAAAAATAATTTTGTCCAAACTCTTGTTAGTTCTGGTCAAAATGTAGACAATCATGAGATTGCGATCGTTCATCCTGAAACATTGCAACGTTGTTCTGATGATGAAGTAGGAGAAATTTGGGTTAGAGGTGCAAGTGTCGCTCAAGGATATTGGCAGAAAACTGAAGAAACACAAGCCACTTTTCGTGCTTATTTAACAGATACCAAAGAAGGGCCATTTCTGCGGACTGGTGATTTAGGATTCTTGCAGAATGGAGAATTATTTGTGACTGGGAGGTTGAAAGATTTAATTATTGTTCGCGGACGGAATTATTATCCCCAGGATATTGAACTGACTATAGAAAAAAGTCATCCCGCACTTAAATCGAGTTCTAGTGCTGCTTTCTCAGTTGAGATTAATGGACAAGAACAATTAGTAGTTGCTTGTGAGGTAGAACGTCAATATTTACGAAAACTAGATGGTGATGCGATCGCCAAAAATATTATCCAAGCTGTCGGGGAAGAACATGAACTGCAAGTTCACACTGTATTACTACTAAAAACAGGAAGTATCCCCAAAACCTCTAGCGGTAAAATTCGCCGTCGTGCTTGTCGCGCTGGTTTTATAGCTGGAGATTTAAATATTGTCTGGGATTGGAGTAAGAATCCTGAAAATAAATCAGAGTTCCGTAATTTGCTGGCAGAGGTAGATGCTTTAAAGCAGCAAATAAAAGGTCAAAAACAGGAGAATGAAGTAGTAAAAGTATCTCCAGAATTAGAGAATATCCGCGTCAAATTACGCAATATTGTAGCTAATTTATTACAAGTAGACTTTGCCACAGTTGATATTCATCAACCTTTGATGGCAATGGGTGCAGATTCTCTGGTAATGGTTGAAGCTGCTGAAGCTATAGAAAATTTGTTTGGGATTAATATTGAACTACGCCAATTGTTTGAAGAGTTAACAACTCTTGATGCTTTGGCTAATTACATCAGTCAAAATCAATCTTCATCAGCTAATTTAACAGCTTCAACACCAGTTAATCTTACACAAAAAACATCAGAGGAAGAAACTATAGTTCCTCTTTCCGAAGCTCAAAAACAACTTTGGGTTTTGGCACAAATGGAAGATAATGGTTCGCTGGCTTATAACGTTTCTGCTACAGCAGAATTAAAGGGTAATTTTCAGTTAGAAGCAATGCGTCAAGCAATGCAAAAACTAGTGAATCGTCATGAGGCTTTACGGACAAGCATCAGCAGTGAAGGCAATTTTCAAAATATCTTGCCTGACTTAGAAGTTGAAATTCCTGTAATCAATTTCTCCTGCTTCAATCAAGAACAACGTCAGTCTCAAGTAGATAGGTGGTTGAAGAAAGAAAGCTGCGACGTTTTTGATTTAAGCAAAGCTCCTTTATTCCGTTTTAATATCCTCAAACTAACGGAAAGACACCACTTACTTGTGTTCACGGCTCATCATATTATTGTTGATGGTTGGTCAATGGGAGTAATTCTGCAAGAATTAGCTGCTTTGTATTCAGCAGAATGTCAGAACTTTGACACCAGACTCAAGCCACCTATGCAATTAAGAGAATACATTGAGTGGCAAGAGCAGCAAAGTAACACACCAGAAATGAAACTGCATGAATCCTATTGGTTAGAACAATTTTCAGCTACAATTCCTATTTTAGACTTACCTACAGACCGTCCTCATCCACCCATAAAGACTTATAAAGGTAGCAGAACAACTATTCAGCTTGATGCTAATTTATTCCGTCAAGTCAAGAAATTTAGTCAAGAAAATAGTTGTACTTTGTTGATGACTCTTTTATCTGTGTACACTACTTTACTGCACAGATTAACAGGTCAAGAAGATATTGTAGTTGGCGTTCCGGCCTCTGGAAGATTTAAAGGTAGTGAAGGACTTGTAGGTTATTGTTCTCACTTATTACCAATTAGAAGTTACATTGATGGAAATGTGACATTTTTACAGCATTTGCAAATTACTAAAACTGAATTGTTAAATGCTTACGAACATCAAGATTATCCTTTTGCTAGGTTAATTGAAACACTGAAAACAACCAAAAATAAAAATTTATCGCCTCTAGTCACAGCAGTATTCAACTTAAACCGACCTTTAGCTGTGCCGCAGATGTTTGGAGTTGAGACAAGTTTATTATCTCAACCTGTTAGTTTTTTGGATCATGATATTTGTCTTAATGTCAGTGAGATAGACGGTGAATTGATTTTAGATTGTGATTACAATACTGACTTATTTGATGCCAGCACTATTAATGGCATACTAGAAATTTTACAAACATTTTTGGAAAAAACTGTAACTAATCCTGAGCAGTTGCTAGCTACTATCCCCCTATTAAACGAATCTCAACGCCATCAATTATTGGTAGAATTTAACAAAACTAACAAAGAATATCCTCAAAATAAGTGCATTCATGAATTATTTGCGGAGCAAGTAGAAAAAACACCGGATGCGGTTGCTGTTGTATCTGGAGAGCAAAAACTTACTTACCGAGAATTAAATCACCGTGCTAACCAACTAGCGAATTATCTGCAAACACTGGGAGTGAAACCAGAAGTATTAGTAGGAATTTGCATTGAATCTTCTTGGGAAATGATGGTGGGAATGTTGGGTATTCTCAAAGCTGGTGGTGCTTATGTACCGCTTGATCCTAGTTATCCCCAAGAACGCTTGGATTATATTTTGTCTGATTCTCGTGTGTCAGTTTTGTTAACAACTGAGAATTTGCTGGCACAATTGCCTACGTATGGAGCCAAAGTTATCTGTTTAGATACACAATGGGAAGCAATTTCTAGTTATAGTCAAGCAAATCTTCAGTCTGATGTGCAGCCCAGCAACCTTGGTTATGTAATTTACACTTCTGGTTCTACAGGCAAGCCCAAAGGAGTGTTAGTTACACATCAGAATTTAGTAAATCATAGTAGCGCGATCGCTCGCAAATTTCACCTCACATCTCAAGATAATGTCCTACAATTTGCAGCTTTGAGTTTTGATGTGGCCATAGAAGAAATCTTTCCTTCTTGGTTAAGCGGTGCAACGGTAGTGTTACGTCCCAATGAGATGTTTGCTTCTTTCGCAGACTTCGTTGAATTTATCAATAAACAAAATTTGACAGTTTTAAATTTACCGGCTGCATTCTGGCATGAATGGGTTTTAGATTTATCTCAATCCCAAGAATATTTACCAAAGTGTTTGCGGTTAGTGGTTGTGGGTAGCGAACAAGTCAGATGGGAACGAGTCGCTATGTGGCAAAAATACGTTGGTTGTCATATCAAACTACTCAATGCTTACGGCCCCACTGAAGCGACGATTACAGCCACAGTTTACGAACCAGACTTGAGAAAGCTAAAAAATCAAACTGGTGGTGTACCTATCGGTCGTCCCATTGCCAATACCCAAGTTTATATTCTTGATAGAAATCTGCAACCAGTACCCATTGGTGTTGTGGGTGAACTTTACATTGGTGGTGCTGGTGTAGCTCGTGGATATCTCAACTGTTCCGAATTAACCTCAGAAAAGTTTGTTAACAATCCTTTTGGTGATTCCAAATTGTATAAAACAGGCGATTTGGCGCGTTACTTAAAGGATAGCAATATTGAATTTATTGGGCGCATTGATAACCAAGTTAAAATTCGCGGTTTCCGAATTGAACTAGGAGAAATTGAGTCTATTCTCAATACTTATCCCCAGGTAAAACAAGCAATAGTCATTGCCAGAGAAGATAATGCTGGTAACAAGCGATTAGTAGCTTATGTAGTTGCTAACACTGATACACTTGATACTCAGCAACTGCACTCTGAACTCAAACAGAAATTACCGAATTATATGGTTCCTAGTGCATTTGTAACCCTCGATGCACTACCCTTGACTCCTAACGGTAAAGTAGACCGGAAAGCATTACCAGCACCAGATAAAAATACAGCAATAGATGTAGTTTCACCTACCACATCCACTCAAGAAATACTAGCCAAAATCTGGGCTGAGGTACTGGGTGTAGAACAAGTAAGTATTTACGATAACTTCTTTGAATTAGGTGGAGATTCTATTCTCAGTATTCAGGTAGTAACTCGCGCAAATGCAGAGGGTTTGGTGCTGACTCCCAAACAGCTATTTCAACACCAAACTATTGCAGATTTATCTACTGTGGTGACGACAAACACCACTGTTACAGCCGAACAAGGTGTAGTCACAGGCACAGTACCCTTAACACCCATCCAGTATTGGTTTTTTGAGCAGAATTTACCGAATCCCTCTCACTATAACCAGTCTGTAATGTTGGAGGTATCACCAGACCTCAAGCCAGAGCTATTAGAACAAGCTTTACAGCAACTACTGATACATCATGATGCTCTACGTCTACGCTTTACATTGTCTGCATCCAATGTAACTCAGTTTAACGCTGAATATGAAGAAACACAGGTTTTCTCTTGCATAGATTTATCAAAATTATCTCCAATAGAACAGCAATCAGCCCTAAAATCAACTGCTGATGAAATGCAAACTCAACTCAACCTATCACAAGGTTCTTTGATGCGAGCTATACTGTTCCGTCTAGGCAATAACCAACCAGGACGTTTGTTGCTCATCGTACATCATTTAGCAGTCGATGGTGTTTCTTGGCGGATTTTACTAGCAGATTTGTTTACAGCTTATCAGCAACTTAGTCATGGTTTAGCAATTCAATTACCAGCAAAAACAACTTCTTTCAAAGATTGGGCAAACCGACTGAGCGAATATGCTTCAAGTCCAGCATTAGCTACAGAGTTGAATTACTGGTTAACTCAATCTGCTTGTAATGTCCCGCCTTTACCAGTGGACTATATTGCTGGGAAAGAGAAAAATACAATAGCCTCAGCAGAACAAGTATCAGTTTCTTTGAGTGTGGAACAAACCCAAGCACTACTGCAAGATGTACCTTCTACCTACAACACCCAAATTAATGATGTCTTGCTGACTGCTTTGATGCAAACTTTTGCTGATTGGACTGGCGAGAATACTTTATTAGTTGACTTGGAAGGCCACGGACGAGAAGAATTATTTGAGGATGTGGACTTATCCCGTACCGTTGGCTGGTTTACTTCTGTCTTTCCTGTGAAGTTAGAACTTAATCATCATCTTCAGGGGGAAGCACTCAAATCAATTAAAGAACAATTACGGCAAATTCCCAATCGTGGTATTGGTTATGGTGTGTTGCGATATTTGAGTCAGGATAAGCAATTACAATCTCTACCCCAACCACAAATCAGTTTTAACTACTTGGGACAATTGGATGGAGTTCGTTCTTCTTCAATGCTTTTAGGATTCGCTAAGGAGTCAACTGGACTCACCCATTGTCCTCAAGGATACCGTAGTCATCTACTAGAAGTAGATGGTTTTGTGGTTGATGGCAAATTGCAACTGAATTGGACTTATAGCAGTAGTTTTCATCACAGACATACTATTGAGTTTTTGGCTGGGATGTTCATCAAAATATTGGAATCTTTGATTTATCACTGTGTTGATGTGGAAGTTGGTAGTTATACACCTTCGGACTTTCCGGAAGCTGGGTTAAATCAATATGAACTGGAATTATTACTCGGCAAACTGTCTGTGTGAGGAGAATTTAACAGGTTTTTAACGCCAAGTATTGTGTTTTAGACGCTTTGGCTTTCCGCAGGGTGTTAAACGCGAAATTTTAATGACAAAGGAGAGAATTATGAACAAGCAAAATAAAAATATCGAGTCGATTTATCCTCTTTCTCCGATGCAGCAGGGTATGTTATTTCACACTCTTTATGCACCCGAATCAGGGGTTTATGTTGAGCAGTTAAGCTGTACTTTGAAAGGAAACTTACAGATTACAGCGTTTGAGCGTGCTTGGCAACAAGTAGTAGATAGACATTCTATTTTACGTACTCTTTTTGTTTGGGAACATGGAAAACAACCTCTGCAAGTTGTGTGTAAGTCGGTTAACTTGCCTTGGATAATTCATGATTGGCAGAAGTTATCTGCTATTGAACAGCAGGAAGGTTTGCAGGCTTTGTTGGAGAGAGAACGTAAGACTGGTTTTGCATTAGATAAAGCACCGTTAATGCGTTGTACTCTGATTAAATTGCAGGAAGATACTTATGAATTTATTTGGAGTCATCATCATTTATTAATGGATGGTTGGTGTTTATCTATCATCCTCAAAGAAGTTTTCGCTTTTTACGAAGCTGGAATTCAAGGAAAAAATTTACACTTATCTCTACCACGTCCTTACAAAGACTACATCCTCTGGCAACAGCAGCAAGATTATTCTCAAGCAGAGATGTTCTGGCGGCAAAGACTCAAAGGTTTTCATGCTCCTACACCTTTACTAGGAGATAAAAACACCCATCCTCAACACATTCAAAATCATCAACATCTGCAATTATCTCCTTCCCTGACTGCCAGCCTTAAATCTTTGGCGGTGACAAATCATCTGACAATGAACACTATCTTACAAGGTGCTTGGGGGTTAATCTTAAGTCGTTACAGTGGGGAACAAGATGTAGTTTTTGGCACTACTGTTTCCGGTCGTCCCACTGCTTTATCGGGAGTAGAATCAATGGTGGGGCTGTTTATTAATACATTGCCAGTACGAGTCAAAATATCAGAGGAAATAGAGTTATTACTGTGGCTAAAAGGGCTACAACTGCAACAAGTAGAACAAGAGGAATATTCATATACTCCACTGGTTGATATTCAGGGATGGAGTGAAGTACCTCGTGAAATGCCCTTGTTTGAAAGTTTAGTTGTTTTTGAGAATTATCCATTAGATGCTTCGTTAAAAGCACAAAATAGCAGCATTCAAGTTAGCAATGTTCGTAACTTTGAGCAAACTAATTATCCTCTCATACTTATAGCTGAACCTGGAGAACAATTGTCTATACGGATTAGCTATGATACTAGCCAATTTGCAGATGATAGCATTAAACGAATGTTAGGACATCTGCAAGTTTTGCTGGAAAGCATTGCCGAAAATCCTCACCAAAAATTAGAGAACCTGCCATTACTCACACCAGCAGAACGGCATCAACTATTAGTAGAATGGAACAATACTCAAACTGAATATCCGCAAGAAAAATGTCTTCATGAATTGTTTGAGGCACAAGTAGAAAAAATGCCGGATGCAGTAGCTGTTGTATTTAGAGACCAACAGATAACTTACCGAGAATTAAACAATCGTGCCAACCAACTAGCACATCATTTACAAACATTAGGAGTTGCACCAGAAGTATTGGTAGGTATCTGTGTCAATCGTTCTCTGGAAATGATGGTAGGACTGTTAGGAATTCTCAAAGCTGGTGGTGCTTATATACCCTTAGATCCCACATATCCCCCAGAACGTTTGGCTTATATGTTGGCAGATTCACAATTACCAATACTGTTGACTCAAAAGCAACTATTAGACAAACTTCCACAACATCAAGCACAAACAATTTGTCTAGATGAAAATGAGGAAAATTTTGTTAATTACCCTCAAGATAATCCTAACAGCGCAGTCAAACCTGACAATTTAGCTTACATAATTTATACCTCTGGATCTACAGGCAAACCCAAAGGAACAATGATTGTCCATCGTGGCATAGTGAACTATTTAAGCTGGTGTATAAAAGCCTATAATGTTGCTGTAGGAGAAGGTTCTACTGTCAATTCTTCTATTGGTTTTGATGCCACTATTACCAGTTTATTTTCTCCTTTAATAGTGGGGGGTAAAGTGGTGCTTTTGCCAGAAGAAAATGAAATTGAAGAACTCAAAAAATCTTTGTGTTCTGGGACTAGATTCAGCCTAGTAAAAATTACTCCTGCTCATTTAGACATCCTCAGTCATTTATTAGCTAATGAACAAGTAAACATTCAAGTACAAGCATTTATTATTGGTGGTGAAGCCTTATCAGAAAAAGTAGCTTCTTTTTGGCTGCAAAAAGCACCGTCAACTAAATTAATTAACGAATACGGCCCCACAGAAACAGTAGTAGGATGCTGTATTTACGAAGTTGAAAAACAAAGCTTTCCAGGAGGAAATATCCCTATCGGTCGTCCCATTGCCAATACCGAGCTATATATTTTGGATAACCATTTACAACCAGTTCCGATTGGAGTTATGGGTGAGTTGTATATCGGTGGTGCTGGTGTCGCTAGAGGTTATCTCAATCGTCCCGAATTAACTTCAGAAAGATTTATTAACAGTCCATTTAATAAATCAAGATTATATAAAACAGGAGATTTAGCTCGTTACCTTCCGGATGGAAATATTGAATATCTTGGACGTATCGACCATCAGGTAAAAATTCGCGGATTTCGGGTCGAACTTGGAGAGATAGAATCCTTAATTGCTCAATATCCAAATGTTGTTTCTACAACAGTTATTGCTCGTGAAGATAAGCCGGGCCATAAAAAGTTAGTTGCCTATATTGTTCCTGAAAAATTACAAAATTTTTCTGATAAGAAATTATATCAATTTTTGCAAGAAAAATTACCGCATTACATGGTTCCATCTGCTTTTGTGCAGCTAGATATTCTACCTCTAACTCCTAATGGTAAAGTAGACCGTAAAGCATTATCCGCACCTAATAGTTCCGAGATTTATGTTTCTCATGATTTTGTTGCTCCGAGAAATAACATAGAGTTACAACTAGCACAAATTTGGGAAGATATTTTAAATATTCGACCTATCGGTATTAAAGATAACTTCTTTAATCTTGGTGGACATTCACTGTTAATAGTGCGGCTGATGGCTCAGATTCAGCAGCATTTTGGCATCAATTTACCTTTAGCAACAATTCTCCAAAATCCTACGGTTGCTCAAATAGCAAATACTCTTAGTCAACATACAAATTCTTTAGCAAATTCCGCATTAGCTGCTATTAACAGAAATGGCTCTAATATCCCTTTATTCTGTGTACCTGGAGTTGGTGGCAATGGTTTGTATTTCTACAATTTGGCACATCATTTAGGTGCAGAACAGCCTTTTTACACTTTCCAAGCACAAGGATTGGATGGTAAATCAAAACCTCACACCAGTATTGAAGATATAGCAGCCCAATATGTTCAAACAATGCAAACTGTACAACCTCAAGGACCTTATATTTTGGGAGGTTATTCGTTTGGCAGCAACATAGCTTTTGAAATGACTCAACAATTGAAAAAACAAGGTCATGAAGTTGCTTTACTTGCTGTTCTGGATAATTTTGCGCCAATTAATAGTAACAAACCCAAAGATTTTCATTTGGATGAAGCAACTAGACTCAAACATATAGTTCGTGTTGTGGAACGCCTATCTGGGAAAAAGTTAGAAGTTGATTATGAGGTTTGGCAAAAACTCAATTTGGAGGGACAATTAAATTACCTTCAGGAACAATTTAGCGAAATTACAACTGATCAACTTCGTGGTTTAATCCAAGTTTTCGATGCCAATGTCCAAGCTGGAATTAATTATCTCCCACAAGCGATTTATCCAATTCCGATTGTTTTGTTTCAAGCAAGTGAGGATGATGCTGAAGATACTTTTATTCCAGCAGATGCAGCCTGGGGTTGGAACAAACTTTCTTCTACACGGGTAGAAATTCAAACAGTTCCAGGAAATCATCACAGTATGCTCAGTAAACCTCACGTTCAAGTATTGGCTCAGAAGCTCAAAGCTTGCATCAATCAAGTTCAAACTGTGGGAGTAGCATAAGATGATTCAACCCCTAGTTGTTAAAGGAATGCAAGTCTTTATACTTATATGGCTGGGACAAATAGCTTCTTTGACTGGTTCTGGACTTACTAATTTTGCTTTGGGTGTTTGGGTATATCAGCATACTGGTTCAGTGACTCAATTTGCTTTAATTTCTTTATTTGCAACCATCCCACGAGTGATTATTTCTCCTCTGGCTGGTGCTTTGGTAGACCGTTGGCAGCGTCGTTGGGTAATGATAATTGCCGATTCTGGTGCAGGAATAAGTACGCTCTTATTGTTTCTGTTGTTAGGTACTAATAATCTAGAAATTTGGCATATATATCTAATAACAATTGCTAGTGCTAGTTTTAGTGCTTTTCAATGGCCAGCTTACAATGCTGCTATAGCCTTAATAGTTCCCAAAGCACAGCTGATTCGTGCTAATGGGATGATGGAATTGGGAGAAGCTTTATCTCATCTAATTTCGCCTGTGCTAGCTGGCGTTTTGTTAGCTAAAATCCAGCTACAAGGAATTATTCTGATTGACTTTATCAGCTTTATTTTCTCTTTGTTTATCCTCATAAGCATTCAGTTCCCTAATGACAAAAATAATAGGACAAAGAAAATAGCTAAAAGTTCATTATTCAAGGAAATATTCTATGGTTTTCAATACATTTTTCAGAGGAAAGGATTATTAGGACTACTAATATTTTCTGCTATCACTGACTTAGGGTTGGGAGTAGTTCAAGTGTTAATCACACCCTTAGTATTGTCTTTTGCTTCACCAACTGCTTTAGGAAGCATTATGTCTATTGGTGGTGTTGGTATGTTAATTGGTAGTTTAGTTATAACTCTTTATAAAAGAGGGCAAAGTGCAATCAATAATGTATTTATGTTTCAGTTCTTAGGTGGGTTATCAATTTTATTTGCCGGTTTAAGAACTTCTGTGAAACTTTCCGCATTGGCGGCGTTTTTATTCTTTTTTGGCTGGCCGATAATTAACAGTTCTACTAGATTGATTTTTCAAAAGAAAGTCGCGCCTGATGTTCAAGGAAGAGTCTTTGCATTCATTGGAGGAGTTACCGGAATATCTTTTCCCTTGGCTTATTTAGTGGCTGGGCCGCTTGCAGATGAAGTGTTTGAACCATTAATGTCTGTTAATGGTTTACTAGCCGGAAGTATTGGACAAATAATTGGTGTTGGAATAGGACGAGGGATTGCACTAATATTTGTGCTAACGGGAGTAATGACGATAGTAATCACCATTGTTGGATATCATTATCCTCCTTTGAGAAGAGTTGAACAAGAATTACCTGATGTAATTGTCACTTAAAGGATAAAGTGGTCGCACTCAGAGTGATAAGAAAACTGTCCGATTAAGGCGGCTTTTTACTGACAGTTTTCATGACCAAGCCAAGCCCAAAGGGTCTTGGTGTGGGATGTAGAGAGAAAACTTGAGTCGCCAAAAGAAGCCGATTTGGGTCAGCACCAAAATTGACAAACATTCTGCTGAAGAAGCAGACCACTTTTACCAGAAGTCTCATACAATTTTGGTTGTTAGTTCCGCGCTGCTTTAAAGCGCTCGTTGCAACATGGTAAACAACCCCCAGTTTGACAACCTACCTCCTATCAAGCTCATTCCCTTAAATGATGAAGCTGTATCGGTGGTGCAGCAACAAGGGAGGCGTAGCGCGACAAAAACATCTCTACCCACAGATATTCGGTGGGTAAAGGTACTGGAGTTTTTACGCAGCAATAACCTTGCACCTAACAGCCGGAAATTATACGAACGCGAACTCAAGCGATTCTTGGGATGGACACAGCTGCATTATCATGAGCTACGTCCGCGCCACCTTGGGTTATACAAGGAATATCTGCGTGATGAAGTAAAAACTGATTCAGGTAAACCCCTGTCAAAAAGTAGTATCAATGCTGGAGCTGCCGCACTCAAAAGCTTTTTCAAGTGGATGTGTTACACGTATCCAGATATAATTGCTACTAACCCCACACTAGGGATAAAGCTAGAAAAAGTACCACTACCACCTGCTCAAAGCTTAACTGATGAACAGATGGAGCGAGTGTGGTCAGCATTAGAATTGCTAGGAGAAACAAAGCAACGAGATACAGCACTCGTCCACATCCTCATTCACGGACTGCGTGCTGGAGAAATTGTACAGTTAAATGTAGGTTCATTTGATGGCAAGCTGCTGTTTTTACCCAATACCAAAACGAATGAACCACGCTTAGTGCCATTGCGCTCTGAAAGCCGCGACGTGTTAGAGGCGTATTTGCAATCGCGCTCCGAACAGGGAGAAGATTTAACCAGTCTCAGCCCATTAATGATTTCACACCATGCTTCATATAAGGGCGAACGCTTGAGTTACCACGGCATTTATTTTGCTGTGGAAAAAATCGGTGAACTAGCTGGTATTGAAGATTTACATCCCCACCAATTTCGGCATACCTACGCCACTGACTTATTGCTGTTGGGTGTTGACCCCAGCCATGCGCGGAAGCTGACGGGACACCAAAGCGAGAAAGCATTTCGACGGTATACACTACGTAGTGAACAAGAAGCGGCGATCGCTGCTTACTATCGTGCGATAGGGGAAGAAGCAGAGTAGTCTATGCCCAAGCCGTTAGACCCCAAGTGCCAACTATGTGCCAAGCTAACCACAGCTAAGGCTAAAGTGCTGCATGGGACTTCGGGGGATGGATGCTGGAATCCCAAAGTCAGTAGATCACAAAGTTTTCCTAAAAGGGCGCTCGTCTGGAAATTTTGTAATTTGCGATACTTTTTACAAGCCACCGTTAAAGCAAGTATGTTGATTAAATATAATAATTACTTATATTCGGGCAGTGGCTTAGTTTCTGAGAATTAACCTGACGGAAGATAAATACCTTCAACAACTTTATGTATTTTTTCAATTGCTTGCCTTAAAAAGGCTAACATTTGTTTAAGGCTAAATAATTCACGGTAAATTAATCGTCCACCTTTCCTTGGAAGACTAATTTTTAGCCACAGGAGGTTAACCCATATATTTACTAGAATAAAAGAGATACCAACAAACAATAATCTTAAAGCTGGCTTTTTATTAGTTGTTTTGATTCGGCAGAGATTTTTCAGTCGATAACTACTTTCTATTCCAAATCTTTTTCGATAATCTTGATGAATATAATCTAAACTTGTTCTTACCTTATGGACGACATAAGCAAAGTATTCTACTCCCTTTTGACCACGTTTACTTTTTTTATATTTGCAGATAATTCATAAATTAAAAGTTACTGAATTATCTTTACTTCTGGTCATAGTATATGTAGTTTTATAACTTTTTCTCCCTTTCATAAACTGTTTAATACCGACTTTTTTCCCGGTTTTAATTGCTGGCATGATCAAAGGTATATTTAAAGCCTGTAGCCAACGAATTACGGGTACACTAAAAAAGCCTCTATCCAGGTAAAGTTTCTTCACCTTAACATGAAGTGCATCAAGTGATGCTAATAAATAAGTAATAATAGCTACAGTAGTATCAAACGAACGCACACCTCTGATTGCAAGAGTTACACGCTTGTTTTTAGTCATCACATATAAAGTTGCGTAAGCATAAAATGAACAAGTTCCAGATTTAGCTTGACTTCGATATATGTAGGGCAACTCTTCTGGCGTTGGCTTACCATAATAGGGAATTAAATTTAAATCAATTGCTATCTTTAAACAACCTTTTTTTAATCCAATTGGTATCCGACTTTTTAATGCTTGGTTGATTTGCGCTTCTAATTCTTCAAAATTATTAATTTTATCAAGGTGATACCTAATATTATTGCCAGATGGAATATTGTTTAAAGTTTTGCTTGTATTCTCGATACTATCTTCACAGCTTGCTGCTTTTACCAAAATTTCAAATAGAGTTTTTGGCTCAAAAGCTCCTTGGGTTTCAATAGAAATGTTTTCTATCAAACAATCAAGAACTTCTTCTAAAGTTTATGAGTCTGTCAGAACTGGTATCTCTAATGAAAAAGTCAATTTATACTAGTCACTACGCTATGTACAATACTTATGATTTCATCTTTTGTCAGCTAGATAGATACAAATAAGTTTTATTTATGAATTAACGGCTCTTAGTACTTGTGTTCGCCTTCTGAATAGTTGGCGATCACCCTTTTAGGAAAACTTTGTGATCTACTGACGTTTGCCATAAAACAATCTGAAAACGGGTGTGTGATGAAACGTGGACTTATGTGAGATAGAAAAATCTTCTTACACAACAACAACAAGAAAAACTTTTGGTAGGGTTTTTAGAATTGTGGTTGGGAGTTAACTAATACTTTCCACAAAAAACACAAAGTACACGGTTTTTGAGTATTTGGGACTCTTGGATTGTTTTGACCTGGCGCGACGATTTATTTCGTATACGTTGTGTAAAATAAATTCTTCAAAATTGGGTTGCCAAATAAGTATTTTCTGCGTTGTGTATCACATAACATGACAAAGATGGACAACCCTAGCTTGCTCTGAACTGTCCTTATTGCAAAAAACACATAAATTGTTGAGACGTGACGCTTGAGCAAGCCACCAGGCTAAAAATATGGTTGGCAAGGCGACTATATATAAAGGGTTGTCCATCTTTGTCAGGATTAGAGGTAACGGTAACTCCCTGGCTTTAGGCATCACAATTAGGGTGCAGCACCGACTGTAGGGTGCTCAGTAATGCCTGGGTTGTGAAGGGCTTAGGTAAGAATTTTTTGATGCTAAGACTTTTGTTGTGAGCAGTAGTCCAATTGGGCATCAGTCCGCTCATTGCAACGATTTGCACCTGCGGATTAATGCGTTGCAACGTGATAATTGTGGTAGAACCATCCATTAGAGGCATCATCAGGTCTATCAACACTACACTGATATCATCCTTGTACTGAGCGTAGAGTGCAAGTGCCTCAATTCCATCGCTGGCGGTTAAAGTTCTATAGTTATGGCTTTCTAGGGTAGTTTTAGCGATCTCGCAAATTGTGACTTCGTCATCTACCACCAAAATCAATTCGCCATTGCCCTTCGGTAGTTCTGCATCGACTGCTGCTTGGAGTTCAGTGACTTGGCTACTCGGCAGGTACACCCTAAAGGTGCTCCCCTTTCCCACCTCGCTATAAACATTCACAAAACCGCTATGATTTTTAATAATGGCTATTGCAGTGGAAAGTCCTAGACCGGTTCCCTTACCCACCTCTTTAGTTGTAAAAAAGGGGTCAAAAATGCGATCCATAATTTCCGGCGGTATGCCCGTTCCGTTATCAGTAATAGTAATATCACAATGTAGGGGCCTGCCTCAGCATCCATATGCATGCGAGCATAGCTTTCATCAACCCAAAGGTTTTCGGCGCTAATGTCCAGGCTACCGCCATTGGGCATGGCGTCGCGAGCATTGACTGTTAGATTCATCAACTTCAGGGGGCGACAAGCGAGTTAAAGTGCTTGCTGTATAAGCTTCATAGCTCTTAAACCTCGCTGATAATATGCCTGCTTATTGCGAATGAAACCGACCAGTTCCTCGACCCATGCTTGACCAAAATGGCAAGCAACTATCCAATTGAAACCATATAAACCTATCCAAAAATTACTGTGACGCTTCTCATTCCTATTTTTTTCTTGTCGGCGACAAATATATGATTCTTGTTTTTGAAGTTTAGTTCTTTGCCCATGTAACCAAGAACTAGTCATAGCCAAAGCAACGCCAGAAAATCAAACGTACAAGTCTATCATGATTGGCTTGAGAACTTTCCAGATTGTAACCACCTGTTTTACAATCACGGAACATCGCTTCAATCCCAAAACGTTGAGCATATATTTTAAGAGCAGTATTTAAATCAGGCAAATTAGTTAATAAATACCAAGCTTCTTTGTCTTGTTTCCCCCTGTACTTCCTTTTCCAGTAGACTGCTAAGTTAAAGCGACCGAAACCTCGTTTTTGAGTAAACTTAACATTGGGGTAAAACTGACGGACACCAGGATAAATCTCAATGCTACTTAAAGAGTGAAATTTTTGCCCTTTCTCACAAAAAGTCGTGTCCTTTTTTTGACGGAATACAAAACTCTTGTTCTGCTTGTGGAGCCACTGTGCCAGTTCTACGCTGTGAAATTCTCTATCCCCAATAATGACTAATTTGTACTTTTTTAATAAACGAATGACTGGGCGTAATACTTTTTGTTGTTCAGTGAGGTTACTACTACCATCTTTATCTAACAAGCACCAATATATCGGCCAAGCTCTTTTTTGGTAAATCACACTCACCATTAACACATTATTTTCTTTCCACTGTGTTCTATCCATCGCAATGGTTAATTGTGACCCCAGTTTAAAATGTTGGTTAATTATTGCTTCAATGATAGGAAACCACAACAATACTACACTCAAGGCATTCAGTGTTAAAAACCTTTGTATATGCCGTCTACGACTATTTTGTTGTATGGGTAATGGTAGTGTTGCTGCCAGCCTTTCTATCCTCACTTGTTTCTGATTTTGTAGTAACCACACCAACATCTTCAGGGTGATTAACTGTGCTTTATTTAGGTATTTTTCGCTCGAAGTTTTGATAGAATGATGCCAGCATTATGACGACGGTCTTGGTCAAATTACGAGACCGTTCTTTTTTACCACGAAACCGCTCTCCACAGAAGAGTCTACTACCCCTATACAGTTCATTCTCAATAAGCACCCATTTTTTTCAAGGGGTTTGTGCCTCTCAAACCTTTAGCTGGCTTGGTTTAGAGGCGATTGTCGCCCCTTGAAGTAGTTCACTGTGCGATTAATTCCCTCAATCGCTGCCACTCAGGCAGCCAAGTCCACACATCTTCTGCTGATTCTTCTATTCCCTTGAGGATTCGTTCGCGGAACACTACAGGAGACTCAAACCCAAAACCACAGAGTTGCTCCCGCATCCCGTAGAGCAAGTCTTTACCCGCAAAAAAAGTTATATAATTTTGGTTTTGAAATCGACTACCACCAGGACAGCAAGTTGGCAGCAATCTCTCAAATTCGTCAAGGGGATTGCGTTTAGGTAAAGCTAGCCTTTGTTCGTATTGTTTGATGATATTATTTAGTTCGCTTTTGCAGTTAGCTTCTGTCAGTCCCCTATCTTTGGGAAAGCGATAGCCCTGTTTTTTGTCTCTCTCTTCTCCCCAGAAGTTATTAGGAGGTGAGGGACGGTTTTGCAGATAAAGCGACAATGTGATTCTGGCTGCGGTGTAAACAGCAATTTTCTGTGCTGATGCTTTTAGTGCCTGACGGTATTCCTCCAATGGTGGTGCTTCCTCACCCAACGCCCGCCCCACTACTTTGGAGTCTATAAGATAATTTTCAATTTCTTTGCGCTCCCAATACCAACCCAAGGGAACCTGTTTACCACCCTCGGTAATGTGCCAATTACGAGGCGCGGCTTGGGGAGGTGATTGATCATCATCAAAATCACGGTCTCTTAACCCTGCGATTGTTGAACCAGTCCTGACATCTTTTGCGCCTAAAATCCTTTGCGCTAAACCTTGCTTGCTGCCAACAGGCCTAACCACGCAACCAGGGGGAATTATGACTGAAAGAACCCGCACGTCAGGACTTTTAGCAACGCCTTCGCAGTATAAAATATTTACAGGCACAGCGACCCCCCAGGCAAACGATAAGTATCGTCCTCACCGATTACATCACTTACAGCCTCGGAGTGGGTGGTAAAAATAAACTGACAAGTGGAACTGAGTTTAGGAAGTTGGCGCACCAGTAACTGTGCGGCTGGAGGGTGAAGATTGAGGTCTATTTCGTCAATCAGCACCACTGAGTAAGCAATCTGTTGTCGTATAAACTCGTAGAGAATGGGAAATACCGATTGTTCTCCAGCTGACATTTCTACAAGGTCGTAGGTGCGGTGGCCATCGTTAATTAAAAAGTAGTAGTCTTCTGGTGTGGGTGAATCAACTCCGGGCATTGGTTCTACACCAGCAAAGGAGCGTCCGGGAAAAATATTGGTGTAAAGGTTCTCCAGTTGAGTTAAGTAATCAACAGGATAGCTATGGGTAAGCTGGGCAAATTTCCAACCGTTTAAGTACTTACGCAGGCGAGCTACACCTACTTCAAAGGATACTCGACCGCTGTTTGACCCGACTGTACCCACTCGCCCAACAACAGCACCACTTTCTTCAGGAAGTGGGTTGGAACCCAGGTTGCGGAACTGGTCAAACCAGAAAATGCCAGGTAGCTTAGAGAACTCAGAACGAACGGATGGGTCTGTATCTAACAATTTTCTGGCATAGTAGCGCCCAGAAAACTGAAAGTATTCTGCATCACCTCCAGCACGACAGCTTTCACCATCGAGAATTAGTTGGACGCGGTGGCTCGATCCTGGTTCGACAAATGGGCGTTCTGGCTGTGCCTGTGCCCATCTTCTTGCTAGTGTACGGGTAGCTTCAATTTCTTCAGGAGAAAATAATACTTCTAATTCGATGTGCGGTGAACCCCAGCGTTGGTAGCGACCGGGGAGAAACCCCAACCAGTCAAAATCGGTAACTCTTTGAATTTGCCTGGTTGCCAGTGCTAAGGGAAGTGCGATCGCTTGCAGTAAAGTGGTCTTGCCTGTACCATTATCTCCTACTACCAAAAATCTATTGCTGAGTGAGTTTAGGGTTTGGTTTTTGAAGCAGACTTCAAGGTGATCGAACCGCTTGAAGTTTTTTATGACGATAGAGGAGACTTTCATGACAAATCCTTGTCTAAACGGGAGCTTTGACTTGTAACTAACGTTTAAAGTAACCCAAAACCCTTGCATTAACGTGACCAGCCTCAAAGTAGCAACTCCTCTTGTTGCGCTCGAGCCTTTCTTTATCGGGGCATCACAAACCCCCGCATCATCTGTTCAAGTTCCACTACCTCTAGTGAAGGCGTATACACCACTCCCTGTGACCGGAGCGATCGCACGCCTGTTGCGGACTGTGGATTTTTGAGGCAGGACACTCGTAGGGGCATTGCAGGTATGCCGCCGTCATAACAATTTGCTGTATCTGTGCTGCGCCTAAATCACGCCGTCAGGTGCCAGTAAAGCGTTTGAGTCGTGCGGTGCAGTGGCTGAAAACTTACTTACGCCCGGCATGTTTGAGCTAGTCAATAGTTTGGTGCAGCCTGTAGGGTGCATTACTTGCGCCCCCTACTGTTGTCTAATATTGTGTATTGTGAATTCTGTTAAGGGTGCTCCCAATTCCGTAACCTCTATCATAAGAGGAATCAAGGGTTGGCGATCGCGCTCGTTGTTAAGTCAGTTTAATGACGGCTAGTAGTCCACCACACTAATTTTGATAGGTTTGTAGTGAGGGCTTTAGCCCTCATTTAAGCAGCAAGCGTGCTTACTACAAACTCCTTTAGCCCGTCAAAATCTTTGTGGCAGACTACTAGTAGTGAAAGCTTTGGTTGTGTTGCAGGGATCGCCCCAAGGTGTGTGGCTTAACGTGTCCAAACAGGAGTTAAGTCGGCACTCTTGTGAGGAGCGATCGCCCTTCTTACTCCAACAACAGAAACCGCCGCATCACAAGCGTGGACATCCACCACCAAAGAGTGAAGGCGTATACACCACTGCTTGTGAGGAGGGCGATCGCTGCTAGGGTGCTTTCTAGCCCAAGTAAACCACCGACTCACATCCGTTGTCACCACATTCTTGCCCTTCGCCCCACTGCTTTTCTCTGAGGCGTGAACCGGGAGCAGTTGGGTTTTCACACCAGCCAGCAGGAGTGCAAGTGCCTCTTTGACAGGAGCGATCGCAAACAACAAAGGACGATGCTGAATGGCAGGCTCGATAAGCGATCGCTTCTTAAAGATTTGGTAAAAAATTTCACAATTTGATTACTGTAGAAAAAGCCGGATAGTGTCCCATCAAACAATTGTTAGCGAACAATGGGGCAAAGCCTAACCAGATTTATCGGACTTTACTAAAAATTATTGTTCACAAACCTGGAGCGCGATCGCCCGTGTTACGCCTGGAGAGTTGCCATTCAGGCAATCCTCTGAAGCTTCACCAAAAAGAAACTTCTCGCCTTCGCTGGCTCAACCAATTTGAACATTAATTCAATATTTCTATCAATTTAGGTAATTGTAATTAAACTCTCAGCACTTTCTCAGACTTTCATTAGAGTAAATTAAACTTCAAGCTTCATACTAAGAATTAAATCAATCACTGAGTAAGTGAAAGAAAGTATCTTGAGAGTTTTAACTATGATGAAACACTTAATTGCAACTGGTTTATCTGTAATGTTGTTATTTGTTGCTGCTAGCAATCCAGCCAAGGCACAAACACGACATGGAAAAGAAGTATCTGCAAACCAAACTTTATCAACCAAGACTGTGAGCAATATCTCTGATAAGTTAACACCTTTTCATCTTGTTTATCTGGGCTATCAAGGATACTTAAAAAATCAAGGTATCCCTGGCTATGGAAGTTTTATTTCTCAGTACCACGGAATGAGATTTACTGCGAAAGACCTCGTAAAAGCTGCGATTCAAGCTAATCTACTGCCTACTGATACATTCACAAATCAAAAATATATCAATGCAGTGGATAGCCAACTGTTGTATTTTTCTTCTGACGGTTGATTTCATTTTGTGCATCACCGCCACGTTAATATCTGGTGGTGATGCCTGCCATGCTCGTGATACTATTTGAAACATAGCAATAGTGAAAAAACTGAAATACTTAACCAGATAAATTGTCATTAACTTGCGATCGCCAACGTTGCGGAGTGATTTTTAAATTCACTAATGTGTGTGATCGCTTCTCGAAAACCACCAATAACTCTCCTTCTCCTCAATCTGCCGCCGCGCTTTTTGGCGGCTGAGATCACGCCTTTGACGGCGCTTGTAATTATTCAAAATTCCACGCCTGCAAAATTGTTTCTTAAATTTTGCCTGAGTGCCTGACAGAATTTGAGCGAATGCGAGTGGGTTCGGGCGATCGCGCTTCCTTCGGCATCAAGCGCCCGGTGGTATGAAGTCAGCTGAATAGGGCAGTAGGTTATGGATTTGGGATTGTAGTTGGGCGATCGCTTCTGTCAAAGCTTGGGGGATTGTTCTTGAAGAATTCAGCAATGCCCTGCATGTTGCTGGTTTTGTGGATGGTCAAATCCCATTTTTCGGCATCAGCTACGCGATATTTATCTTCATCTCTAAACAATCGGTAGCCGCAGCCATCGCAGAATCCGGTAATGGTCTTCAAAAAAGCGGTTTTCGGTTTTGTGTTGCTCGAAATCAGCACAAGCGAGATCCACAAGCAACCTTATGGCTCTTATGCCCACATCAGAGGCTTGAGGGCTTAGGGTCAGGTTGCCTTTCAACACGTCTGTAACACTACCAGTCATGTTACCGCGTTGTGTCTCTCATCTCCCCCAAAATTTTTCGCTCTCTTCTGCATACACCCAATTCCAATTATCTGGAATTGTCCAACGTCCTTGACTCAACTTTCTTCCTCCCAATCCTCTATCTGCAACCCATTCACTCGGCTAAATTCTTTCGTATTATGCGTGACCAATATCAAATTATTTGCCATTGCAATAGCAGCAATCTGCAAATCATAAGGGCCAATTGGCGTACCACTAGAAGCTAACTCAGCCCGAATTCTCCCTGCTATCCTTGCGGCTTCTGGGTCTAAAGATGTAATAGTAAACTGATTAAAAAAACGTTGCAATATTTCTAAATTTCTCTCCTGTTGAGCGCTACGGTAAGCACCATAGTACAGTTCTAATTGGGTGATCGTAGAATTTAAAATATCTTCTGGTTGTTGGGATGCCAGTCGATTTGTTACCGCAGGACTACTATTATTTATTAAGCGGATACAGACATTTGAATCGAGCAGATAAGTCAAAATAGCTGCTCCCTAGTTTCATATTCTCCCTGTTCTGGTCGTTCTAGCGGTTCTCCTACCCAACCACCAATTACTTCTTCAAAAAACCCAGGCATCCAGCCTCTTTGTTGTGGTGTTTTTGGCTGTGTTTGTGTTTCTAGTGGTTGATAAATCACCATGATTTCTACTTCTTTATCTGTTATTCCCACTGGGATATCTAAATGTAAAATTCCATCTGCACCGATACGTTTTTTTAATTTAATACTCTGCATAGCGGATTATCCTTGGATATTGAATTGAATACTTATTACTCACCGTTCGCGTCATCGAGAATGAATTTGATGAAATAGGGGATGGGTGGCTTGTATTTGGTTATCATACATCATCTCACAAGGCGACCACCGTAAAGTGTATGTTAGGGAATGGGTAGAACAACGAGGATCGCCCTCCTTACTTCTCCATCGCAAACCGCCGCATCACAAGCGTGCACATTCACCGCAAGAGGTGACGGCGTATACACCATGCCTTGTTCGGAGGGCGATCGCTGCTAGGGTGCTTCCTTGCTCACTCAAACCACCGAATTACATCCGTTGTCACCACATTCTTCGCCTTAGCTCGACTGCGGCAGGTGAGGCGTGAACAGCCCAGTTGGGTTTGAGCACCAGCAGGGGTGCAAGTGCCTTCTTCAGTCGGGCGATCGCTCCTAGTACATTCATCCAATATTTCTTGACCACTCCCGCTCCACGACTGTGTAGAGTCATAAAAAAGCATTAACCATCTATTAACCTTTGACTGGATGCAATAGAGTTGGCTTCTATGTCATCCTAAAAATGAGAATTAATTCGGTGACAGTGTTTGTTTTAAGTATTCACAGGCTTTCTCCGAAATTTAAATCTCTACACACTAAATAATTTTGGAGAAATGAAATGTCAATTTATGTAGGTAATCTCTCTTACCAAGTAATAGAAGATGATATTAGAGGTGTTTTTGGCGAATATGGTACTGTCAAGCGGGTTGTGCTACCAAATGACCGTGAAACAGGTCGTCTGCGCGGCTTTGCTTTTGTGGACATGGATTCAGATGCACAAGAAGCAGCTGCCATTGAAGCTCTAGATGGTGCTGAGTGGATGGGTCGTGACCTGAAAGTGAATAAAGCTAAACCCAGAGAAGACAGAGGTTCGTCTGGGAGTGATCGGGGAGGTTACTCAGGCGGTGGACGCGGGCGCTACTAAGCTTTGAAAAAAATTTTACAAGCAAGTTTTTAGGTCAACTCAATTCACGCATTCGCTCATTATTAATTCAAAATTACAATTAGTGGGGGCTTGAACCCACCACTGTCTTGTTGACCACGCTCATAAAATGAGCGTGGGAGCCTGTACTCGGAATTACTTAATTCAAAACAGGTCACAACATATAGGGTAAGGGTATGAATGATTTGGGGTTGTTGCTCTTTAACACAGTGAGGATTTTGAGGAGCGATCGCCTTTCTTACTCCTTCATCAGAAAGCGCCGTATCACAAGCGTGCACATCCTCTGCCTGTGGTGAAGGCTTCTTAACGACCCCGCGCGACATCTGAGTTACGTCTTCGTTTTATGCAAGTGTTGAGTTTTGAGTAAAATTTCTTCACATGAGCGATCGCTCCTGAACATGAAGATTTTTGCGCGAAGCGTTCTTAATCTGTGGAGCAAGAGCATTCAACATGAGGTGCAGCACACAAGCAGAGGAAAATAGAACATCTTTACTATTTTCTTGACTTTTTTGGTCAGAAAAAGCCAATCTAGTATTTAAGCTATCTTGACCAAAAAATATTGTCCAAACAGCCCCATCTGAGCTTGTGTTAGGTGGGGTAGCGTTCCATGCCGTACTACAGGTGCTAATCTACCACGAGGCTTTATGGCTCAATGGCATTTAAGCTGGCAGGCGATGTTTGCTCCAAAGTATCGTGAAGTGGTTATGTGTAATGGTCAACGCAAGCATAGGGCAGATTTGTGCTTACCTCAACCTGATGGCAGCAAGCTAATCGTTGAGTTCTAATACAGTAGTATCAGCACTTTTGACATCCGCAAGCGAGAGCAATTCTATACTCAATTCGGTCATTTGCTTTGGGTGTTTGATGCACGCTCTTTCCACATACGGTTAGAACCATCATCCTCAAACAGTAATATTTGTAAATTCACTTTATCCCCACCACGTAAATCATTATGGGCAATTAACACAGGATTAGCCTTTGATTTTGGTTATGCCGTCTTACTTATTGCCGAAGCGAAGCAACGTAACGGTAAGCGTACGCCGAGTGGAGGTTGGGGTTGGCTTTATCGCAAGCAAGCGTTCGCGACTATGTTACATGAGTTTACAGAACAGTTTACGTTAGACACTAGCAAACCCTTGTGGAAGATAAAAACAAGGCGTGCGACTACACCGCAACTATTGGCAGCAACAAAGCTTGTTGCAGTTGCCGGTTCTATGGTCATAGAATCGTTGGCCCTGCAAGAGTTAAAAAAGCAGTTACCCAATGTTAATCAACTAGCACTACTAGGTGCGCTTGGGGCCGCTTGTTCTGAAGCTGGTTATGTTAAGTCTCGTGTCAATCAACAATATTCAGCCTGGGTTAAGGGTATTTAACGCCGACTGCGTGATACGGACATCCGTCGAACGAAAAGGTAATCAGTAACAAAGCGCGGTCGCCCTTGTTACTCCTTCATCAGAAACCGCCGCATCATCGAGCGCACATCCACCGCCAAAGAGTGAAGGCGTATACACGACTGCTTGTTGGGAGTGCGATCGCAGAAGCCATTTCGTTGCAAGGTATGATCGCGGTCGTTGTTTAAGCCGTGACTGAATATTAACTGTATTTCTTGCTGTGTCAGAACCTTAGCACGTCCGTGCCAATTGATTTTCATCGCTAGACTGTAAACCTTGTGATTTACAGCCTACATCTGATGTGACCCCTGATTCAGTTTCATTATGCTTTTTATTGAATAGCTGCTTAATTTACACAATAAATTTTTCAATTACCCATACTACAATCAAAGCTCCTCCAACGTCAGATATCAATCCCCATATTCCTAATTTTTTACTAACACCTTTCATCCCTGCTAAAAGCCACCCAAAAAATTGAAAAAGTATAAACCAAGCTAGTAATAATTTCCACCAAATTATTGACTTGAATAGCAGCGTACAAAAGTAAATGTGTAATGCAACCATAATTGCACTATTTCGGAGAAAAGACAGTGGACTTATTCTGTTTCTTTTACCTTCAATTTCTTCTATCAGCATTTGTCTACGTTGTTCATTAATAAAGATTATTAACGCCAAAGTTATAAGAATAACTAACAAATATTTAATGATTAACATTTGATACCCTTTAATTATTAAAAATCATTTTGATGATGTCATAGTACATCTACGACGAACTCAGATGCTTGCGAACTAACTTTATGATTGAAGGACGCTTCTGCTCTTGAATACTCATTTCTCTTCTAAACATTTTTCTCGTTTCAGAAACTTGATTTGAAAACCAAGCAAGTAATTCTGACTGTTTGTGTGCAACGCGAGAACGCTCCTCACCAGTTGGTAGACCCGGACTCCCATCAAAGGGATAAAGTTGATTACTCAAATGCCATAATTCAATTCCTTTATTGTATAGATTCTTAGCTTGATTAGTAATTTCTTCATCAAATAAGAACTCTGCTTCACTTGCATCAGCAAGGAACTGTAGACAGCGGTTATAGCTTACCTTACCTTCACGTACTATCTCACTTAAATAAGACATAAACACTTGGAAAACTCTTAACCGCTTTTCATATAGATCTTTTTTCAAAGATAACTGGCTTACTTGATATTGTTGCCAAGCAATGTAAATGGTAGTTACAGCTATGACTGGAGTAAGTAAAGCATTAAAAATATCAACAAGTTCTTTGAATTTCATAAACGGTCAAGGAGGATAGAGCCTGTTCAAAATACCTTTTTTGTAGTGATTCAGCAATACGTTTTTTTGAAGAGCAAATAAATATAGGTATTCTAGGTATTCATTGCGAAATGTAAACTGATGTGCCAGGCGATCGCCACTGCTCCACTGCTGTTAATGGCTGGAGGTGCGATCGCTTTCCTTGCTGCTGTGAACTGCTGCTGACTGTTGCTTTGCTTCAGTTCTGGGGGAAACTAGGGCGATCGCCATTGTTCCTCTAAGTAAGCCGTGGGGAAAATTTATAAGTATGTAACAAACAATTAAGCAGAAGAATTAGAGTTAAATCTTACACGTTGCGTACTGTAGTTTCCCTTTTCTCCTCTTTTTTGAACTCCATTAATCACAGCATAAGCAAGGTCTAACTCGTCCTCAAAGGTTTTAGAGGCTAATTCATCTTTTTTGAGGTGTTGCCACTCCAATTCAATCGGGTTCATCTCAGAACAATATTTAGGTAAAAAGAAGATGTACAAACCCCTGCGCTTCCCACTTTGACCATAATTGCTGAACTTCTTTACATCGATGTATTGGGCCGTTATCCTGTACAATTACTCTGATACGTCCTGTTTTTTGAGCTTCGGCTGCTTCAAGCTCCATCATCTGAATATAAGATTGGCGTGAAACACCACCAATCACCAGACCGTAAACAAAACTCACTAAAGGTTGAAGAAAACCGATGATGCTCAACCTTCGACCTCGACGCTGACGCAAGCTCTAAACGTTTTTGCTCACCTCGGAAGTAATAGCTGTAACTTGGTTCACTCCAAGCACAAAAACCTGATTCATCCACATACTTTAAATCTATTTCGCCGACCGCCGCAGACAATTCCAACATTTCCAAGTCTGCTTGTTTAAGAAGCTGTACTACTGGGTCTTGTTTTCCTTTGTGGCTTTTTCGCGTTCGTTTCCAAATGACCCCCTTTTTTTAAGTACCTGTCTTAACCAGTCAGGACTTAATTTGATTGAGCGTTCTTGTTCTAATTTTTGAGCTAATTGAACGCTGTTGTATGTACGTGGTTCTTTCGCTAAACAATATAGCTAAAAAAACCATGTCTGCTTCTGCCCACTTTGGTTTTCCTCCGCGCCCTGGTTTTTCCCAAAGTCCCTCCATTCCTAGCTTTTGCCACTTATGCAATACTTCTCGCACCGTTTGTGCCGTCCAATTAAAGTGAGCCGCTATTTTCTCTACGTACCAACCATGTGCGCTTAATCTAATGACTTCTGCTCGGTCTAGAACTTTCTGTAGTACATCTGCCGTTCTCAGGTCGAAAAGAGTTTTATTTTGTTTTGGAGTCAGAAATACCCTTAAACGGCTGCCCATACATCTGTCACCTTGGTAAATACATTATCCGTATTTACTTATCTTTACATAGTTTGGTTTTTTCACCTTGTTCTACTTAGTTTTCGTAGGAGATGAAGAAGTCTGCGATTCGTAGCGCCACAGATCCGACCTAGATAAATTCCAAAGTGATAAACAACCCTACTGCGTTCTATCTGTAAGAGATGACGGCAGTATAGAGGTGCAAACAGGAGAACTCAAACCCCAAATCTGGACAACACAAGACGTAGAAAATAACAATGATGTTTGGTTAGTATCTGCCGAGATTATGGTATTAATTAATATAAATATCCAGTCCAGTTCAAAATAGTATTGACTCAGTGTACTAATAATTGCGACCGCAGTTGTGTCAAGCTCGCCTAACACTGATTTTTGAAGGCGATCGCTCCACCCAGCAAGGCGAAAGGAAATTTAACTGTCACAGAACCTGACAGCGAAAGCTAATGAGGAAGATAAACGAATAGAATATTTGAACGAACATTTCCCCATTATTTTTGAAACTGAAGAAGAATCCTAGTAACTTGGGGGAAGGATAGTATCAAGCGCGCTCGCTCACCTTTGGATAAATGGACAACCACCTTGAACAAGCATCAGCCTATCCACTGAAATGGCCTGTATCAACACCTCACACTCCAGAAAGTAGGCGCTCAGAAGCCCGATTTGAGGTGAATTTTACAGTGGCTCGCGATCAGCTTCTCAATGAATTGCGGCTGTTGGGAGCTAAGAATGCGATAATTTCTAGCAACGTTCAATTGCGCCAAGACGGCTTACCCTATGCCAATTTTCGAGAACCGAAAGACCCAGGCGTCGCTGTTTATTTTTCTTTGAACACCTCGCGACAATCCCCTGGTTCATATGATTGAACCGACGGCAAACAATCATCAGCTATTGAGTCGCAATTCCCCCTTCAGGATCATCGGTCTGATCGTCTGGATGGTCTCGTACAACATTGGGGTGCTGCCCGCGATCATGCCTGCGATCGTGCGCGATTTTGACTCAAGCATTGGCTCGATTCAGACTGTTCTAGTGCTGTTTTCGCTCACGACTGCCGCCTTTGCACCCACGACAGAAAATCTCTGCCGCTATTTTGGTCGCACACCAGTCTTCCTGGCTGGACTGGTACTCTATGGAATTGGCATCGGCTTAACGGCTCTGAGTCCTTCGATCGCAATCCTGGCGATCAGTTTTGCTGTACTAACAGGTCTAGCGGCAACGCCCCTCGTCAGCACTCCCTGGACATTCGTAGATCTCATTTACAGAGGCAAATCTGAAGAGCAGGCAACGGTTGGTTTAATTGTGGTGTCTACCCTAGGTAGCTTGATGGGATCGCTGCTCGGAGGTTTCCTCGCATCCAGAATTGGTTGGCGCTGGGCGTTTGTGCCATCGCTGATCGCCTTGATTGGGATCTGGTTTCGGCGGCGATCGCTCCCCAACCTCAGCCTTTACTGTGAGCAGCCGATCGATTGGGTCGGTGGGCTACTGTCGTTCCTGGGACTGGGGATGATTTTGAGCGGTGTGAGTCTGGCAATGGAGTTTGGTTGGTGGGAGCCGAAGCGCGTTTTTTCGATTGGCGGAGTCGTGCTGCCGCCGTTTCCCCTGTCGATCGTGCCGCCTCTGATTGCGGCGGGCTTGATTCTGCTTGGATTTTTTGGCTTTTGGCAGCGGCGGCAAGCAAGAAAAGGCGAAGCTTCGATTTTAAGGGCAGGACTGCTGCGGAAGCCAGGATTTGTACTGGGAATGCTGGCGGCGATGCTGCATACGCTGATCATTGCTGGGGTACAGTTTAATCTATTTCAGTATGTCCCACTAGCGCTGGCACTCGACCCTTACCGGACAGCGCTGACCATTATGCCCTTGAACATCACGAAAATTCTAGTGGTGATAGGGTCACTCAAACTGCTCAAGTTAGGGAGCGATCGCAATGGAGACACAGTATTTCAGCGGTTATCACCGAAATTGATCGTGTTTATCGGACTAGCGCTTCTAGCTATTGGAATCTTGATGTTCTATCGCAGTCTCACGCTTCAAGTGTCCTCGATCGATTTACTACCAGGGCTGTTGGTCATGGGCATTGGCTCAGGTTTATTTTCCCCTTATGTCAGTCGATTAACTTACTCAGCAGCAGAAAATGGCAGAGTCGAAGGAACAGGAATCTACAACCCAGTGCAGAATTTAGGCAGTTCGTTGGGTAAAGCCATTCTAGGGACAGCGTTGATCTTTTATACTTCACGGGATATTGTGGACGGTGTTTTACAGCAGATAGGGCAGACTGTCACTCCCACGAATCGCATCCGATTGATTGCCACGCTGCAAGAAATGATTCAAACGATGTCTCGGCGAGAAGTAAGTGCAGAGGTAGTCAACCAGGTGCCACCATCGGTCGTGCCTTTTCTGCGCCAGATTAGTCAGGAAGCTACGACTTCAGGACTGCGAACTTCTCTGCTGCTGGCGCTGCTGCTCACCGGACTTTGTTTTCTACTTGCAACCACCCTCCCCAAATATCCATCACGCCCCGTCGAGGAGAATTTCTAAGCCTATCTGTACATTTCCCACGAGATGTGCAACGCCGTAAGTAAATAAAGGTAAAGAGAGTAAAAAAAGGGACTATCCGACCGAGAGAATACGGAGGATTAGCCCAAGGCGAGTCAGAAGCGTTGTCAGTAGAGATAATGAACTCAGATTGGTTCAAACTCTCTGCCGCACAGAGAAGAGGCATGGGGGCAGGGTGCAGGGGGCAGGGAGCTCTTAGCAGGGGGAAGCGTTAGAGTAGTGTGACGCCCCGCTTGAAGTCTGTTGTCCAAAACAGGGAACTCTTAACAGGGAACACCGAAGCGCCTGTTGCCAGCAGTAGCGTTAACATATGCGTCAAAACAATTCAAAATTCAAAATTAAAAATGCAAAATGGTAAAAGATTACGCATGACACTCGTAGGGGCATTGCAGGTATGCCGCCGTCACAACAATTTGCTGTATCTGTGCTGCGCCTAAATCACGCCGTCAGGCGCTAGCGATGGGTTTGAGTCGTGTGGTGCAGTTATGAAATATTCAAGACGCCCGGCATGTTTGAGCTAGTCAATAGCTTGGCGCAGCCCTATATGTGCATTACTTGCGCCCTCGACTGTTGTCTGTAAAACTTGTGGGTCTAATATCGTGAATCCTGTTAAGGATGCTCCCAATTCCGTAGCCTCTATCAAAGCAAGGAATCAAGCGTTGGCGATCGCTCGACTCAGTAGTGGCGATCGCGCTCGTTGTTAAGCCGCTTTAATGACGGGCTTGTGTGAAAGTTTTGGTTGTGTTGCAGCGCGAAGCGACAATCATATGTTTAATTTACACGGGGTCATGTATTTAATTAAGATTGAAAAAACTGCTGGATAAAGTTGAGATATGCTTGTTGCCCGCCTCTTGTCGTCCACAGTTTAATTGACGATTGAATTCGTTTGAGGCAGTCTTGATTTGCTGTTAAAGTTTTGGGTGTCATCTTTTCGTCAAGCGGTTGGTCAGTTTCATCTAAAATGGATGTTCGACCTAACCGAAAGAACGCAAATCGCTTTCACTTGTTCGGCTACTTGGGCTGATATTCCTCGCGCGTGGACGCGCTGTGCCTGACCGACCTTGAGCTTCGGCACTATAAAGGCAGGTTAATGATTCAATTCTGTCATAACTTCGGCATCAATCAAATCAGGTCTTTCTTGATAGACTTGCACGATGGCAAACTCTATATTCTGTAGAACGTCTAAATGTTTGTCCTCAACGCAATGTGTTTCTTGAGAGTCTATGTGTGCCACTTACTTTAAGACTTTATTCTAAATTTAAATACTTTATTTTAAATTTAACGACTTTATTTTAAATGTACAGTATTGGGCGAATTCACCTTAGAGTTACAACGTACACCCAGGCGTAATGCCCGTAGTGCAACAAGAGAGCGTGCGTGTGAAGAAATTATATTAGGGAGATAATAGTTCGATAAATAATTTGTGATTTCCAATATTCTTGCATCATTTGATTTTATTTTGGATTTTATTCTGTGCTATGTATAACCAATTCTCCTCATCATAATTGAAGTTTGAAGCAAGTTGATTGCATTTCTGCCACTGCTCAATTGCTGTTGATTTTTTTTGTTTTTCTAAAACTTGTGCCAACAAACAATGTGCAGCACCAGTATTTTGAATATACTTTACTGCTTCTGTGTTGTTAGTAATACTTATTGCCGCTTGCAGAATTTGTTGCGCTTCTTCATACCTGCGTTGCTCTAAGCGTACCCATCCCAAATTTTTAAACAAACTATATTTAATTTCTGGGTTGCTATTGTTCTTCTGAGCTAACACTAAACCTCTTTTTAAGAGTAAAGATGCTTGAGAATATTTTTTCTCTAGGATATACAAACGAGCTAGGTTGTTATAAGCTTCTGGTAAATTTCCAGAAAGAGCAAGTTGATATTCCTTTTTAGCTTTCTCTACATCCTGCCATTCTTCATATAGATTAGCTAAATTATAATGAGCCTCAAAATTATCTATATTCAAAGAAATAGCTTTGAGGAAATCCCGTTCTGCACTACCTAAATATCGTTCAACATAGTTTTTTAATCCATTGCCGTTATACATATTAGAAACCTTAGATGGCAATACTAACCAAAAAACAGCCAATGCTCCTGTCATCATCAGATTTAAAGCGAACTTAACCTCCTGGTGATATTGCTTAGGAATCTTCTTATCCAGTAATTTATGAAATCCTTTTTTACCAGTGTTAGTAAATTGGCTTCCTGCTTGTAGCAATGTCAGAATACTTGGTACAGTTACTGCTGCTACTCCTAATAAACCAACTCCAGCATCTAAAAAGCGAGTAAAAATATTTACCAACAAACTGATATTAGCAGTCGAACAAACAATACTCAAACTGACCCATAACCAATCCCAACTATCCCAAGGGTGAGGTGCGATATCATCCAATTTCCACCACCACGCCTCTGCACTAGGTTGGACACTCTCACGCCAAGATTGCAGTTTGTCTAATGTTTTGCTGTTAATGGCTCTAGTAATTCGTTCAGCATTATTCCTAAGATGCTCATCTAATTCGATAAGTTTGTGCAGCCTGCTATTAGGGATGCTCTTTTCCTCCTTCAAAGCTTTCTGCACTGTATCCCGTGCATTTAAAATTGCCAAAGCTTGTTCAATATCAATAGCAGAACCAGCTTTATCTAAAACTTTAAGTGATGCTTCATAATGCTCAAGAGTTATGTCTAGTTGACTATTCATTTTTCTATAAGGCAGTGAAAATAATAAAGTCGTAAACTGTCACATGAGTATGATTTCTCATTGACAAAAACTATTAAGTATGAGTTGTGGTTTGACAGGGATTGAAAGTTTGATTGTTCGACGAGACAGAGCGATCGCACTGTAGGGGTACAAAAAATCTGGGTAAAATTGGGCAGCCGTCCCAGGAGGAGCGGGTTATTGATAATAATCGCAGTAAGCCTGATGCTAAAACCCGCTCCTCCTGGGTCAGAGTTTACTGGTCTGACGAGTAGATTTTTCATACGGCTGCCCAATTTTACCTAATTTCAGCGTAGGGGCTACCTTGCGTGGTAATCGCTTCGCGCAGCGGCAAAGTGCTGACGATAATCTTAATATGTGCCAGTTACTTTAAGAGTTTATTTTAAACTTTAAGAGTTTATTTTAAATGTACACATAGGCTGCCTCTTCCTCCCCACAGTCTCTGATCGCTCAACAACATTGTTGGACCGTAATTTCCAGGAGGCTTTATGACAACTGTTGACTACCTACTTTTCGCATTGAAGCTTTTCGCAGCACTGGGCTGTGGACTGATAGCTGGGGTCTTTTTCGCTTTCTCAACCTTCGTGATGAGCGCCCTTGCCCGACTTCAGCCAGCACAGGGCATTGCCGCCTTCCAGTCCATCAATATCACGGTTTACAATCCATGGTTTATGGGGGCTTTCCTGGGAACAGCCGCAGCTTGCATCTTTCTGGCTGTCTCCTCGCTGTTAAAGTGGCAGCAACCCGGTGCCATTTACTTGCTTATCGGCAGCCTGCTCTATCTTATCGGCACCGTTCTGGTGACAATTGTGTTCAATGTGCCGCTGAATGACGCGCTGGCGGTCGTCAAGCCGGACAGCACTGACGGCGCGAGCCTGTGGAGTAGCTTCCTTACCAACTGGACGGTCTGGAATCATGTTCGGACAGTAGCAGCGCTGGCGGCAGCGGCATTGCTCACCATCGCGCTCTGTTATCGAGCGGCACAATCGTAGAATTCGTGAAGAATATGCCAAGTCGTTCAATTATGACTTGAACGCAATCTTTATAGATTTGCAGAAACAGCAAGATGAAAGCAGAAGAGAAATTGTAAAACTGTCGCCCAAACGTAGTATAACAACACATGGAGCGGACGGTATAGAGTTCTTGGTGGTGATACAGAGATTGCTCGCCGCCGCTCATCTTAGCCGTTATGCAGCACAACTAACCCCCCAGATCACAAAGGCTGCTTACAATCCCAAGAACCAATCATATCCAACCTCAGAGGCTCAGGACACTTGACACGATCTGTATCGTCGGCTATCATTCAACCATATGGTTGAATCAAATGTTGCCCTTGATAGAATTTTTGGTGCTCTGGCTGATGTGACGCGGCGAGACATTCTCAAGCGGGTATCGAGAGCAGAACATACTATCAGCGAATTAGCACAACCCTATGCGATGTCCTTGGCAGCGATCGCAAAGCACGTCAGCGTGCTGGAGAAAGCAGGACTCATTACCAAGCGTCGAAGTGGCAAAGAGAAAGTGATTCAGATTCAACCCAAAACGCTCAAAGTCGCCTTCTCGTATCTCAGCGAGTATGAAAAGATCTGGAGCGCCCGCTTCGATGCTTTGGAAAAACTACTAGAAGATCAGCAATCAAGCTAGGAGGATAACGGTATGGCAAATCTAAAAGTAATTGTCCCAGAAAATTCCCAAAATATCCTGGGTACAGTCACAATCAACGCTCCATTACAAAAGGTATTTGAAGCGTATACCTTTGAGGAACTCTTTGCGAGTTGGTGGTGTCGCGGTAATCCGATGAAAGTGTATCACTTCGATTGTAAAGACGGCGGCAGTTGGCACATTGCTGAGCGATCGGAAGATGGTAACGAGTATGAGTTTACGGGCTGTTTTCATGAAGTCGCTCAAGATAAACGGATCGTGCAGACATTTGAATTCTTGGGGATGCCGGAACGTGGGCATGTCATGCTGGAAAAAGCTGAGTTTGTAGCAATTGACGAGCATACAACTGAGATTCGTACACACAGCACAGCAATGAGCCAACAAGACCGTGACGGCATGGTCGCAAGCGGCATGGAAAGCGGCTGGCGGCAGTCCGTTGAAGCGCTCGGCAAGCTTTTAGAACCAGACAATTAATGACAACTCGCTCTCCCGCAAGACTGATCGTGGTTGGAAGTCGCCGATTCCAGAGCGTCAATTTTCATCATGGATCTGCCTATGCAACCAGAAACTAATCCACTTGGTGAGATGTATGAGAGAACTTATCGTCGCTGAATTCATCACGCTGGATGGTGTGATCCAGGCGCCAGGTGGCGCGGATGAAGACACCGAAGGCGGCTTTAAGCATGGCGGCTGGACGCAGCCCTATTGGCATGATGACATTGGGGCGCACTTGTTTGAGGCGATGTCCCAAGCCGATGCCCTCTTGCTGGGCCGCAAGACATGGCAAATCCACGGCGGCGCGTTTGAACCGATGCCAGGGGGCGACCCGTTCGGCGATGTAATGAACAACATTCGCAAGTACGTGGTGTCCACCACGTTGAAATCCGCATCGGCTTGGCGGAACTCCACCCTGATTAGCGACAACGTGGTTGAAGCCGTACACCAGCTCAAGCAACAGTCCGGTAAGAACATCTTCGTAGACGGTAGCAGCGTGCTGGTTCAGGTGCTGGCTCAAAATGATTTGGTAGATGAATACAGCCTGCACGTTTATCCCCTCGTGCTGGGCGGTGGCAAGCGATTGTATCCGGAAGGAAAGCGCCTCAACCTGACACTGGTGGAGGCATCACCGCTACCGACAGGCGTTGTGTTCATGCGCTATCGGCGCGCCGCATAGTAAGCTGCCAAGTCAGGTTGTAGTAGCGTGACCGGGCTAATTTGATGCAATATGATTTTCTTGTGGGATAGGCGTCTCGCCTGTCCGATGCGGGCAAGATGCCCGCACCACAAAAATTTATTGCACTATTTTAGTCCGGTCACGCCAGTAGGGTGCGTTATGAACGCACCATAAAATATGTCCGTAGCGATAACTTAAATCAAACAAACCCCTCGCTCTTTCGTCGGGCATCTAGGAGAAGCTTTTGGGTGCGATACGCCTGTCTTGCGTTAAGCTTCGCTTATCGCAAACAGAGTACGGCGCGATCGAGCCTTGGAGCGGTGCGTTAAGTAACGCACCCTACTGAGGTACTCATTCCTTTGTACGGATGCTTCTGCTACCCCTTTGCTGTGGACGTTCGTTTGGCTTATCTTTAGGTCAATACATCACCCTCAAGGTGGATGATGAGGTAGAAAAGCTTTATGTCTCGGACTGACAACAATCGAGTCAAGCAGGCGGAAATGGGCGTACCTAGCATCCCATCTGCACCCAGGTCAATTCAAAAGGGTGTACCACTCAAGCACTTGCTGGGTCAAGAAGCAGTAGATTGCTTAGCGCGAAACATTTCACTCGTCTACTCAGCCTTCGATCACAAATCGTTCCGCCAGTCTGCATTAGCAGAATTAGATTCACTTGAACTCAAGGAGCGAGGTCGGCATATAGCATTGGCACTGCGTCAACATTTGCCCGATCGTTATGAAGAGGCGATCGGGATTCTGATTGCATCCTTCACACCGCCGCAAACCGAGGCAGAAGAGTTTGGTTTAGCAGCATTCTTCTATCTACCGCACAGTTGCTTTATTGCTGAATACGGCATCGACCCGATCCACAATGGTGGAACAGATCCCTTCCCCCTATCGATGTCTGCCCAGTACGAACTGACCACTCGATTTACCGCAGAATTCTCCATCCGACCCTTTCTGATTCAGCACCTCGATCGCACACTGAGCGAGCTAATGCGTTGGACGACAGATTCCAACCCTCATGTTCGCCGTCTTTGCTCAGAAGGAACTCGTCCGAGACTGCCTTGGGGTCTACGCATTCCTGCTCTGATTGCTGATCCTACGCCTGTTCTGCCGATCCTGGAAGCCTTGAAGAATGACCAGAGCCTTTATGTGCGGCGCAGTGTTGCAAATCATCTTGGGGATATTGCGAAAGATCATCCTGAGCTTGTCTTTCAGCTTTGCGATCGTTGGCTGAACGGTGCGACGAGTGACCTAAAATGGCTCATCCGTCATGCCCTCCGCCACCCTGCGAAAAAGGGCAACGAAACGGCGATTCAACTCAGAGCCGCAGCAAAGTAGTCCAGCCAGAACTTGTAGGAATCAGGAGTGTTCTTCTTTTTGTGTCGCTAATCGCCATGAACACTCGTCAAACAGCTACCAGACTTAGTGACGATGGCATCCTCATCTATGAAAAACTAACTCCCCCACGTGTGATCACGTCTGATGGTGAAATCATTGCGGGTGAGTACAAACGAGAAAATCTCCCAGCCGGATCTATTGTAGGTCTACCTGTTTCTTCCGGAGTTATAGAGGGACGAGCACGTGTCATCTTAAACATAGAAGACGCTGATCTCCAAGATGGAGATATATTAGTCACCTCCTTTACTGACCCTAGCTAGACACCATTGTTTGTATCCATAAAAGGCTTGGTCACTGAAGTGGGTGGACTGATGACTCATGGAGCAGTTATTGCACGTGAATATGGCTTACCAGCGGTTGTCGGAGTATAAAATGCTACCAAACTGATACAAGATGGGCAACGAATCCGCGTGCATGGAACAGAAGGGTATGTAGAAATCCTGTAATAGGGGGTAGTGTTACGGGGGCGCTCTTTGATGGCGCATATGAATGAGGAAACCTGTTGAGGCTATACCTCCACAGTCTGTCCAGTCAGACGGTGAACTCACGGGCGTAGTGACGGGTTGATGCTGACCCACAATGAAATAGCTGCCCGGAAAAGTGTACTCGTGAGCCGAACTTGGGTCCAATTAGAAATGTAAGCAGAGTTCGAGGAATATCGGATGATGAAGCCTAAATCAAAAGGGGATTACAAAGCAACCTTTTGGCTGTGGAGGAAAGTTTGTTTGAGGATGCGCCGGATGCGGTTATAAGCTGCTTGTCCGGTTTGGTGGGGGCTTCGGGGAAAAGTACCATAAAGGCAACTCGCCCCGATTCTACCCAATAAGCTGCGACCAGGGGCAAACTAAACAGTTTAGTTTATATGCCTATGGGCGGATATAGCTGAAACGAGGGGAACGGAGTATTATATAAGGCTTACATGATAAGCGTTTCTGGATTTTGTGATATCTTGAGACAGCAATCAGTTATGCAGCGATGTAGGCGATCGCTTCAACCGTGTTTGAAGTTCCGCCTTTATATATTAGAGACCATTTATAAATAGCCTCATCAGTTCATCATCTGCTGTCGTATCGAGCGTGCTAAGCAATTATTCTTGCAAAGAAAACAGTTTATCGCAGAAATTTCTCGAAGTGTGGGTTCGCACATTTATATATGGTAAAAACTACGCCCGATCCGCAGAAGACGCGATCGCGTTCTGCCTGTACCGCCTGTTGTGCTACAAGTTGTATTGTTTCGGTAGTAGAAGTAGTGAGCGTTGATGATGCTTCTCTCTATTCGGGCTAGTGTTACTTCATGCCTGTCCAAAGTTTCTTGTTGACGATTAACAGAGTTTTCGCTCTCTAGTGAGCATTTCCAGAGTGGCGGTCTAGGCTTTGTTGCTGTCGTTCGGCTTGGAGCGCGTGCTAAATTCGGCGCGCCCTCTGTGTGCTTCTATCCGTTCTGGCTTCATGCAGTTAGCGTCTTTTAGTCTTTGATAATTAACTTTTACCAAATTAGCAATATTTGTAGGCTCAAGAATTTTTTTTGGATCTGGTAGTGAAAGCCAATAAGAAATGATTTTTTCCATGCACAGATATTCCCCTTTCACGCCTTTACTATGAAGGTAGAATTAGAGACAGTTTTAGATCGTGGATCGAATGCTTCAAGGTAAAGTCGCCCTAGTAGCTGGAGCAACACGCGGTGCGGGTCGTGGCATCGCTACCGAACTCGGTGTGGCTGGTGCAACTGTCTATGTCACAGGTCGAACCACCAGCGATCGACGCTCCGAATACAACCGTCCTGAAACTATTGAAGAAACAGCAGACCTGGTAAACCGAGCGGGCGGTCAAGGAATCCCGATTCCCGTCGATCATCTCGATCCAACACAAGTTCAAGCTTTGGTGGCACGCATTGACAGCGAGCAAGGGCGGTTGGATCTTTTGGTCAACGATATTGGCGGAGAATATTTGGCGGAGTTCAACAAGCCCGTGTGGGAGCTTTCCCTAGATCGGGGATTGCGGATGCTGAGATTGGCGATCGAGACGCATATCATCACCAGTCACTTTGCGCTACCACTGTTAATCAAAAATCCAGGCGGACTGGTCGTTGAGATTACGGATGGCACGGCAGAATACAATGACAAAAACTACCGACTGTCGCTGTTTTACGATTTGGCGAAAACATCAGTCATCCGCATGGCTTGGGCGCTGGCGCAAGAGTTGCAACCCCTTCAATGTACGGCTGTGGCATTGACTCCAGGCTGGTTGCGATCGGAAATCATGTTGGATAGTTTTGGCGTGAGCGAAGCTAACTGGCAGGATGCAACAGCAAAAGAACCGCACTTCGTTATTTCTGAAACTCCCCGCTATATCGGTCGTGCCGTTGCGAGTCTTGCCCAAGACCCGGATGTGGCTCGCTGGAGCGGTCAGTCACTATCGAGCGGTCAACTGGCACAGGTCTATGGCTTTAGGGACTTAGATGGTTCGCAGCCTGATGCTTGGCGCTACATTCGTGAGGTTGCAGACGCTGGTAAACCTGCTGACGCAACCGGATACCGATAAGGCGACCAACTCAACCTATGTTTAGAGTGGTCTCAAGTGCGATGCCCCCGGAAAGTGGGCTACCCCCGTGAAGGGGGTATCGCCTTTTCCAAGGTACCCCGACTGATTTTAGAAAGATTGGCATCTGTGTGTGAAAAATTAGTAGATGCATACTTGTGGGAACGAAAAGATTTGGGCGCAGTCTGAACAAAAAACGCTTTCTACTACAAGTGGTATTCCTGATACACCAGTTCAATCGGCTAAAAGAGGCAGATATTCATCTGTGACTGTCCTGTAGCATATGAGCAAAGGGGCAGAAATTTTGTCACAAAGAGTATTGAGTGTTTTGGAGTTTTTAATTATACCCGTCAGGCTGAAATCTAAGCATTCCCTATCCATTACAGAAATTATCAACTCTGATATCCCGCCAAATCTGGGAAACTTGCCATCCTGAATTGCCAACAGATTGGACTAAAGGATAATCAGGTACTGGATTATATAATGATTCAGTATGCTGATAATTCAGCACTTGCTTTGTGTCAAGTTCTAGCTCTTGGGTATTTATACTATCGTCTGGAAAATCTTGCTGTTCTAATTCCTCTTTTATCTCTGATTTTTTGAAAGCAGGTTTTTCAATGATTTTGATTAATTTTGTTTTCATAGTGATTTCACTCGATGTAGAAATTAGCAAAAAAACAAGGTTGTTTATTTAACTCAAAACCAAACTAATATAACGCGCTTTGATAATTTAAGGAACATTTGGTTGATGGTTTCTTTTGCGTATGCCCTGAGTGCCTGCTGTAGTCTCAGTGGAGTATGACTTTTCTAATTGTTTGAAACGAATTATAACAATACTATCATTGGCAATTTGGCATATAGTGATACTTGAGGAAATTGATTGAGGAAGTGTTAATGGCACGGACAAACGGGGTTAAAAGTGAAACGGAAGCTCATGTTTCACCTGTGGTTTCAGATACTGAAGATACAGCAACAGTTAAAGATTCCTCTGAACCAGTGGAAGATACCCAGGATATTGACGACATCTTGAACTCACTCAAAGCCCTACTAAGTACTGTAGAAAAACTCCAAAAAGTTCGCCACGAAGTGGGCGACATTAAACCTTTGATCGGGCGGATGCTCGATGGGGAAGTGGTTACTGGTGAAGAACTTGAGCAACTTAAGACAGGTGTAAGTGGTCTTTCTCGCCTCGTTCGTGCTTACGGTGAGCATCAAGCAGCACTGGCTAAAGCACAAAGAGCTAGAAATTTTCTAGATCAAGTACTCAAAGAGGGTAAAGCTAATTGAAACTTTCTTCGAGCGCTTTAAAAAAGGTGCTTTGAGACGCACGACAAATTTAACTGGTTGGAGAAGGATGATAAATGACATTTAGGTAACAAAAATAACTTTTAATTCCAGTGATGCCATCCAAGTTGTTCTGATTGCTGCTGTTGCAGCGCGTGGTGTTGTCTTCTGGTATTTGCCCGATATTGCCCAAAGCTAAAAAGGCATTCCGGAGTTGTAGCTTTATAATTCGCGATCGCCTGGGTCGGAAATTTGAGCGGGATTATCAACAGCCAAAACCGAAGGGGTAACGATGATTTATTTAGATTCCCCACCCTTCAATAGTTGCCACCAAAATGTTAACTAGTGGATGGTCTACAGCTTCTTTAAAGGCTTCGGTTCCTCCTGCTTTTAGTGCATTAATAACCCGTGGTATATCAACACAGATAAAAAAAGAACAAGGTCATTATTCATTTTTGGAATAAATTAACAATTCTGAAATTACATAATCTGGATGTGATCGCAAATCGAAGGGCGTCGATGTATGCGGCAATGTACAACGTGCAATAGTAGAACAGAAATAGCGATCGCCCCCAGCACCCCATGACTGAAATCAACGACCTCGGCATGACCGACACCGAATATGCCTTGCCTACTTTTTCTTTTCGTCATGCTTTACAACTTCCCACGCAGCTGGTAACAGCAAGATGAATGCGATCCCACCAAGAGTAATAAATGCTGCTCCATACACACCTTCAATAGCCATTAGCGTTTGTTCGTGTCTGGTGTTATTGAAGATAAATTGTAAAGGAGCAAATATCACCAGATAGAGAAGAGATAACCCAAACATAAAAACAAATGTAATTGCTGCTGCTAGTAGAAGTGCTTTAGCTAAGCGGATATAGAACCTAATAGCCAGCATTATCAAGTCCTTTGTCTCGTTACACATTCCTTTGAGGAGTTCGATACGTATCACTTCGCATTGTCCATTTTTCTTAGAGGAAACGCTTTACTATTAACTATTGACTATATTCGCTGCTCTCACGGGGTAACAGCGGGAGCTTTTTCTTTCCGGAACTTGCAAAGTAGCAGCGGCGCGGCGCTTTCTCTCGTCTGGCCTGCGGTCATATCTGGCCGTGATGGCTGGGTTAGAATGGGTGTTCTAGAGAGCCAGTCCAGTAGAAGTAGTTGACGTAAAATGCAGTTAGGTGGGCGTTGTTTAAATCTAACATTTAGGCTTTCCGTTTTAATGCGATCGCTAAAAAACAGACCTAAATATTTAGCCCATAATAGGCGTTTTACCCTGCTCCACATACTTTAGTTTTTGTCAACATATAATTAGTGGATCGGCTCTCTAGGAAAACATATTCAGCACAATAATATTTTGATAAGTAATCCACAATCGTGCTGGTAAGAGATGTTTCACACTAAGTATGCCTTTGAGGGTAAGACTAGAAGTAAGGAAATTCAGAAATAAAAGTTAAGTACTGCAAAGCCCATTTTGAGGTCAAACTAAATTTTTCTGAGTTGTATTTCTTTTAGGAAAGATCTGGGTAATGCATAGCCTAGATATAGGAGGGAGTGATGAAGACTCAATACGTTATCGACAGGAATAAGCGTCAAATTACGATTAAGCGCACAGGTCTGCAAAAATTTTTCGTGTTTCTGATATTCCTGGGCTTCAACATTTTGTTTATTAACGCTTTTAAGTACTTTTTTTCGAGTGCTGTATGTAACCGACAGAGCGAGAGGTGCGTGCAGGAAGAAGTAGAAATAGCACAAACAGCAGGACTGTTCGCTGGTTGGATAGGTAGCATATGGTTTACCCATCACTACTTAGTTGCTAAGGCTCGCCAACGCTACATCGGCAAGTTTGAAGTTGGAGACGACCAGTAGGGTGTATAAGACTTTCGTGGTGAGGCTGGTATTCAAATTATTAAAAGTAAAAGAAAACAGGTCTAAGCCTGAAATATATGGCTAAATAATTTCAGACTTAACCTGTATTTGAGCATGAGTCAATCGGAACGCTTACTAAGTGTTGTTAACCCCAAACTAATTAGAGTTGAAAAGTTGCTGTTTCTAAGTTGCTGAACACGCTTTTTGGGTGATTGTCCTCCCCAGGGGTGAAGTTGGCACTCTTGTGAGGAGCGATCGCTCTTGCGGGAGCAATACTGGTAGAGACTGCATGGCATTGGGAGTGGAAGTTCTGAACGGGAGCAACTGGTCAGTATAACTAGCTACTGATTCCAAATAAGCAATCTCCCACCTTGTGAGCGATCGCCTTTCTTACTTGGGGCAATGGAAACCGCCGCATCCATAAGGTCAATATCCACCGCCTCTCCCAAGGAGCGTATAAACGACCCCACCAGACCGGAGCCAGCACAATCGGAGGTTGACGTGCCTTGAAACCAATCTGCTACAGGCGTGCGTTTTCCTGTGCTACCTAATGGTTTAAAAACGCTAAGCTGTTACGCAAAGCAGTAGTACCCCCCTTCCGCACCCTAAGTGTCACATACAAAAAACTCCGAAAAAAATAGTACAAAATAACTAAGTCAAGAAAAGAGTTTAATCAAACTGTTGAGAAATAGTAGCATTAAAATCTAAGACCCGTGGAGAGATATTCCCATTCTGAAGCTGGAGTCAATTCCTTTGAGAATTGAGTCAAGAAAATAAAAGAAATAGAAAAATTTAAGTTTTCTCAAAAGAAATGTATAAAAATCAAACCAGAATTGCTGAGGAGAATTCTGGTGTTATGTTTAATGTTGAAGAGATGTCTATACTGAATATAGACCCTAAACGGGATAGTAGCAGGAATAGTAGACGCCATTGGATTAGTAGAAATTATTAATGATTTGTTGGGAAAAGAAGAAGACGAAAAGGTAAGTGCTGGTCACGTAGTGAAAGCCATGATTTTAAATGGATTAGGATTTGTATCTCAGCCTTTATATATGTTCCCCAAATTTTTTGAATCGATTCCTTGCGAGCATTTGATAGGCGAGGGAGTCAGAGCCGAGTATTTAAATGATGACAAACTTGGTAGAGTGATGGATAAAATGTTTCTGGCTGGACTAGAAACCATATTTTTAGCAGTCAGCTTAAATGTTGTCCAAAAATTTAAAATAGAGACAACAACATCACACTTAGACTCATCATCAATACACGTACACGGGGAATATAAAACCCCCTTACCAGAAGTGATATTTGAAAATTCAAAAGTTGAAGACGAATTAAACCAAGAAGAATCACAGTTAAAATCCAAAGAAGCGATAAATATTACCTATGGATATTCGCGAGATCATAGACCGGACTTAAAACAATTTTTAATAGAATTAATATGTACGGGGGATGGAGACATCCCCTTGTTTTTTAAATCAGCATCTGGAAATAGAGTAGATTCTTCGTACTTTGGAGAAATTGCCATTGAATATAAAAAGCAAATCCAATTAGATAGTTTAATAGTGGCAGATTGCGCTTTATATACAGAAGCAAATCTCCAACTCATGTCGGAAATGAGATGGCTATGTAGAGTCCCGTTGAGTTTAAAATCAGCACAATCATTAGTCTCAACACTACCAGAATCAAACTTTACCGAAAGCGAACTAAAAGGATATTCATTTCTAGCTACTGAAAGTGATTACGGTGGAATAAAACAGAGATGGTTAGTTGTACAAAGCCAAGAAAGAAGAGAAGCAGATTTACGAAAACTTTCACAAAAAATCTTGAAAGCTGAAGAAAAAGCTCGTAGTGACTTGAAGAAGTTAGCTTCCGAAAAATTTGCCTGTGAAGCTGATGCGCTGAAAGCATTATCAAAGCTTGATAAACAGTTCAAATATCATCAAATTGAGAAATTTAAAGTAACTGTAATAACACCAAAACCACAAGCATCTTTAATTCTCTCAGATGTTTATCAAATATCAGCCACAATCACAAAGGATGAAACTAAAATAAGTCAGGATTCTTTGAGTGCTGGAAGATTTATTATTGCGACAAATGTTTTAGAGTCAAGTCAGCTTGGCAATAGTACGATGATTTACCAATATAAAGCACAGCAATCATGTGAGCGAGGATTTGCTTTTCTCAAAGATCCATCATTTTTTGCAAATAGCGTTTATCTCAAAAGACCAGAAAGAATCGAAGCATTGGCAATGATAATGGGTTTATGCTTGTTAGTCTACAAGTTAGCGCAGCGACAAATACGGCTAGCTTTATATGAGTCAGGACTAACTGTTAAGAATCAGCTAGGAAAGCCTGTAGATAATCCTACATTAAAGTGGATATTCCAATCTTTTCAATCAATTCATCTCGTGACTTTTCATGAAGAAAAACAAGTTTCTAATTGGAATCAAGAACGAAACTTGATTCTAAATCTCTTGCCTGAAGACTGTCAGCGTTATTATCGATTAGTTACATAATTAAATTTTTTAAATATATAATTTCTCCATTAACTAGCTATTTTTTTAAGAAAATAGCTTTAAATAATTATGTCTAATAATTTTTTGATGAGTCTTATACATTAGTCAAACCACAAGTTTATTTAATAAAATATAGAAATTTATCTATTAATGATGACAGAAAATCTGTTGCCATCTTATTGCTAATAATTGAGAATGACTTGGATGGCTCATATCTCAGTTTGCACACTTTCTCACCTGTTTTTATAAGAAAAAGAGTATAGTTTTATTCTTTTTTTAGAGATTTCACTCAGTAATTACCGTTTGTGACAGTTGGGGTGCGGAATGGGTGTTACTCAGGCGTGCAACCAAACAAGGGAATCGCCTACCAAAAGCACCAACAGATGCGAGTGAATTATTAGATAAATTTATTAAAGAGCATTTTGAGACACCAAGACAAGCGACAGCCGCTGCGGTATATCGGGCATATGTCCGAGCTTGTAGTGCATTAAACATACAACCTCTTAGTAACCGCACTTTTTACCAACGTCTAAAAAAACGCCCAATCCACGAGCAGACTTTAAAGCGCCAGGGGGCTTCTTCCGCATATCCAACAGAGCCTTTTGTCTGGGAACTAGAAAAAAATACACACCCGCATGGGATACGTCCTTTAGAGGTAGTACATATAGACCATACTGAGCTTGATATCGAATTACGCTCAACTGCCACCGCAAGATTACTTGGAAAACCCTGGCTAACCTTATTAACCGACGCTTTTAGTCGTCGAATATTATCAGCATATTTGACTTTTGACCCTCCTTCTTACAGAAGTTGCATGATGGGGCTGCGTCTAGTCGTCCAGCGCTTTGGTCGTTTTCCCTCAACACTCGTAGTTGATGGCGGTAAAGAATTCAATAGTATATATTTTGACACTTTACTTGCCCGCTATCACTGCACCAAAAAAATACGTCCTGGTGGCAAGCCCCGTTTTGGGTCAGTAATTGAACGATTATTTGGGACAACAAATACTGAGTTTCTCTACAACTTACTGGGTAACACCCAAGCAAGCAAGCAGCCGAGGCAACTGACTAAAACTGTTGACCCAAAACAGTTAGCTGTTTGGAATCTGGGAGATTTATACACTCACCTGTGCAAGTGGGCTTACGAGATTTATGATTCCAACCACCATGACTCATTAGGGGCATCCCCATCTGTTGTTTATACCGAAGGATTGTCAAACGCCGGAGAACGCTTACACAAACGTATTGCTTATGACGAGGATTTCCTGATGGCAACACGTCCTTCCACCCAGAAAGGAACGGCTAAAGTTCAGCCAGGACAAAAGCAGACTCGCAAGAAAACTGCATCTACTACTTCTGATGAAATTACCCCGAAGCCGCTTAGTGAAGAGAGTACTAACCTGATGACGACTCCAGATGTCCCGTCGTCCGAACGCATAATCGAGGCGAGCGCCACAAACGAGAACGTACAAGAGCAAACAGCACTAAACAGTAAGAAAAAGTCCGGTACACGTGTCGGACAACGCAAACCTCAGCGAGATGCTGTGGGAAAAAGTACGAGTTATTAAGTTTTTGAAAATGATAATCAAAGTGTTAGGGGGAGAGGATGCCGCAGGCATCCTCTCCTTTTTTCTTTTAAAGAGAGAGGGTTGAGCAACGCTCAACCCTCTCTCCCCCGACTGTATGATTATCATTTTTATTTATAAACTCATGCTTGAAGTTGTGAAGCATATCGTGTCCGTTTGGTCAAAATATGATTCAAATCACATTACTGCTGCAATGGAAAGCTTCGCATCCTCTGAGCGCACATCCACCGCCAAAGAGTGAAGGCGTATACACCACTGCTTGTGAGGAGGGCGATTGCTGCTAGGGTGCTTTCTAGCCCAAGTAAACCACCGACTCACATCCGTTGTCACCACATTCTTGCCCTTAGCCCGACTGCGTTTGGAGCAAGGCGTGAACCGGGAGCAGTCGGGTTGTCGCACTACCAGGGGTGCAAGTGCCCCTTTGACATGTGCGATCGCTCCCTGAACATTATCCCAATACTTCTTCACTACCTCTAAACACGGTTCAAGATTAATCCGCAATCGCCGTAACTCGTTGTAAACCTCTCAATGACTGCTGCTTGGTAGGCTCTTGTGAATTTGAACCGACAAAGACTGTTTTATATTGGTATAGCCAATTTTTTTATAAAACAAGTGTGCCTCTTTGCGTCTAAGACTAGACCGTAACATCTTCTCGCACCACCAGGGGTGCAAGTGCCCCTTTGACACGAGCGATCACTCCCAATGCTGTTTCCAATTTGTTTTCTAGTTCCACAACGCATGGAGTGAAGCGCTCCTGATTGGCCAGTCAGCAACCATTATTCCACCCATTGCTCGACTAAATAAGGCTAATGTTGGAGTAGTTGTCATCAAGTGCCAACTTGTCTGAAGTACTACTGTATATAGCTTTCAGGGTGACAACTCTCAGACACTCGCAACAGTCAAAATGCTGGGGTTTCAACGATGATTTGATCATCAACATATCTACAACACTACCCTCTTTTGGTGACACTTGCCTCCTTTGCCTAGATAAAGAGCGAAAAAATCAAACCCCAATCAGGAACAACAATGACACAACAACGCCGCTATACTACATCCCCTGCCCGGACTAAGTTTTTTAACGAACTTGGCGCTGCGCCTGGAGTCGTTCACTTTCGCCCCGATGCACCTCCCCCAAAAATTACCCTGCTCGACTACAACCAATCTCAAGTTCAAAAGGTTGATATTAAACATCCTCAAGAGTGTATTTTGTATCTAGACAGCGAATCAATTTCTTGGGTGGATATTGGTGGCTTAGGCGATGCCCAAACCTGGGAACAACTCAAACAAGTGTTCAACCTGCATCCCCTGGCGTTAGAAGACATTATTCACGTTCCTCAACGTCCCAAAATCGAGGAATACGAGGATCAGATCGTGATCGTTGCCCGGATGGTGTCGCTGCGACAAGATGGCAAAAGCTTTATGAGCGAGCAAATCAGTTTAGTCCTAGGTGAGAACTATCTACTGACTGTCCAGGAAGAACCCTACTATGATTGCTTAGAGTTTGTCCGAGAACGGATTCAATCGAGTCGATCGCTGATTCGCAACTCAGGCGTTGATTATCTGATGTATGCCTTAATTGATGCGATCATTGATGGGTTTTTCCCAATCCTGGAAATGTATGGTGAGTTGATTGAGGAATTAGAAGCAGAGGTAGTAACATCTGCGACTCCACAAACCTTAGAGCGGATCTACGAAATTAAACGAGATCTTTTGGAGCTTCGACGCGCCATTTGGCCGCAGCGAGATGCCGTTAATGCACTGATTCGAGACAGTAGTGAGTTAATCAGCCATGAGGTGCGACTCTACTTGCGCGATTGCTACGACCATGCCGTTCAAGTTCTAGACATCGTTGAAACCTACCGCGAACTTGCTTCGAGTCTGACAGATGTGTATTTATCTTCCGTCAGCAACCGAATGAACGAAGTCATGAAAACCTTGACGATTATTTCCAGCATTTTCATTCCCCTGACGTTTATCGCTGGAATTTATGGCATGAACTTTAACACTGACAAATCTCCCTTCAATATGCCTGAACTCAATTGGTATTGGGGGTACGTCGCCACCCTAGTCGTAATGGTGCTCATGGCAATCGCTATGATTGTCTTTTTCTGGCACAGAGGCTGGTTCACAAACTTCGCAGCAGTCACAAGTCATCGGCGAACGCAGGGCAAACGTCGGAGAAATTAGAGTGGACAACCCACGACCTGTGCAACGCCATAAGTAAATTGTATAAAGATTCTAGCCAACAAATTTGACCATTTGTACAAAAATTGAGTGAATGTCAATATAGGGTGATCGCAAAGTTACGCTCAGCAATGCCAGCCTTTTCAAGACTGGGTTTGGTACCGCACAAATCTGCTGCTGCTGTGACGGTCATACCACCTCCTGCATCGGGAGCGGCGGGTGCAGCCATCCCCTAGCGCGATCGCACGCCTGTTGCGGACTGTGGATTTTTGAGGCAGGACACTCGTAGGGGCATTGCAGGTATGCCGCCGTCATAACAATTTGCTGTATCTGTGCTGCGCCTAAATCACGCCGTCAGGTGCCAGTAAAGCGTTTGAGTCGTGCGGTGCAGTGGCTGAAAACTTACTTACGCCCGGCATGTTTGAGCTAGTCAATAGTTTGGTGCAGCCTGTAGGGTGCATTACTTGCGCCCCCTACTGTTGTCTAATATTGTGTATTGTGAATTCTGTTAAGGGTGCTCCCAATTCCGTAACCTCTATCATAAGAGGAATCAAGGGTTGGCGATCGCGCTCGTTGTTAAGTCAGTTTAATGACGGCTAGTAGTCCACCACACTAATTTTGATAGGTTTGTAGTGAGGGCTTTAGCCCTCATTTAAGCAGCAAGCGTGCTTACTACAAACTCCTTTAGCCCGTCAAAATCTTTGTGGCAGACTACTAGTAGTGAAAGCTTTGGTTGTGTTGCAGGGATCGCCCCAAGGTGTGTGGCTTAACGTGTCCAAACAGGAGTTAAGTCGGCACTCTTGTGAGGAGCAATCGCCCTTCTTACCCCTCCATTGAAAACCGCCGTATCACAAGCGTGCACATCCACCGCCAAAGAGTGAAGGCGTATACACCACCCCTTGTGACATGGCGATCGCCTGTTGCATGGGGTGGGATAGCCCCAAGCAACGCCATCAGTTGAGTACAGTAGCGCGTTTGCGACCAGATGAACACCAACAGCCTTGCCCTGCTCCTCTGCCTATAAAGGGCAGTAGTGGGTTGCTCGGGCGAGCGATCGCAGTTGTTTGGTTTGAGTTAGACAACGATGCTTAACTCGTATATGCCTTGGTGTAGCCCTATATGTGCAGCTGTTTGCACCACCTCTACAAAAAAAATTTCATCTGAATCTTTAATTTGATTTCTACCTAGCTAGAAAATAGGCAATGCATAGATTGGTCAATGCATTGCATACAAACGTATATACAGGGTATTTAGTATACTGCCAACAAATAAATGCCCAGCCTTGCACAGCGCCATTAGGCGCTGTGCGACCTCTACGAACAATACTGGAATAGTTGAATAAATATAAGGCTGGGCATTTATTTTTATGGATCACTTTTATGCAAAATCCCCTGACTCGTTGTCAGGGGATCTAAAGTTAGTTTTTAAAGATTTACGAACACGTTCACGCCACTGCCTGAGAAACTGGATCTCGCTTCTCAGGCCGCTAATTCCCCCAATGTTTGCTCTACCCTTACTAACCTTCTTTCTAGCTCTTCTATTCTCTGAGATTCATTTTTCTGGGGAGACGCTAAATACTGTTTCATGTATTCAATTAGTAGTTCTGTGGCTGAGGTGTTATTCTCCTTGGCTTTCCTAATAAAAGCTTCTTTCAACTCATCATCTATTCGGATGTTTAGCTGACCCATAATGCTTCCTATAGTTTATCTGTCTATACATAGACTAGCCTGCTTTTTTCGTCTATGCAATGCCTATGCTTATTTTTCCTTGATATACAAAGCTTGTTTAAATTCTGCATATACAAAATCTAAAAAAGCATTGACATCAAGCTAGACAATGCCTATGCTATATCTATGCAAGCAAAAGGCAATCGCCCTGAGCCTGGTAAGCAAAAGCGATTACCTTTTGACCTTTTTACAGGAGATACTATTATGCCTCAAATAGCCTATACACAGCAAGCTAGAGCTAGCTACAAGCTGTCTCAACTAAAATCCTCTGATATTGCTGTTGACTCTCAAGCTTTTGCCCAAGCCGAACTGGAAGAATACATAGAAGCACAGGCATCAGCTATAGCCCCAGAAGAGGTGAACCAATTCAAAATTCAAACTGAACATTTGGGCAACGACAACAATTTGTCACAACGACAGTTAAGGGGAGACCGCAAAAAAAAGATACCAGCCGTGTTTTGAGTTTATTCGTTGTGTGGCGTGGATCTGGGTTATGACGGCTGGTATCTTTTTTCAGGGCAAGTGCCTAATCAGTCACTGTACAGCGATGTACAGCTCCTCGCATCGGTGGGTTGGTATTAGTGTTAAAGTTTTCATGGACTCCGTATTGAAATTAATATACCTATCAATACAGAGTCTCCCTTGGACAAAACCTACCAAATGCTGCCAAGCCTTGTTAAATCCTTCGTCAAAACTCAGTATTTTTCGAGGAGGCAGGCAATTAGAGCGGGTGTTATTGCAAAAAAAATGGTTTTATTCTCAATAAACCCCGCTCTAATTGCTAGGCTTGGCAGCATTTGTGAGCAAAGTGAGAACCCTTATAAAAAGTTAACCCGCCTGATAGGGGGCGGGCTTTTCTTTATTTAGTAATTCAAGTAGTTGGGTGTGAGTTCGCCTGAGAGATTCATTTTCATCTCTCAGGCGGCTGATTCCCCCACTAGTCTTTTGTTCTCGATTCCAACTTTTTTCTCAACTTCTTCGAGTCGTTTAATGACCTCGGTTAAGTCTTGAGGGGACTTAGGTTGTTCAGCAGAGCTTAAGTAATTTTCAATGAATTGCTTAAGAACAGCCGATACTGTTTTGCCTTCAGATTTCAATTGCTGGCTGAACGCCTCTCTTGTTTCGGGGTCTATTTCAAACGAGATAAAAGTTCTTTGTTTTTTGGAAGCCATAGGTTTTCCTCGTCGCTATACCCTCAATTTACTCTCGCTCAACCTTGTATTGCAAGGTATTGAATTATTGGTATTGTATTGTATTGACAAGTATAGTATAAATGGCTTAGATTAGATTCATGTCAAAAACAAAAGACGACCGCCCTGTCTGGACAACTGTGCGATCGCCTTTTGTTCCTAATTACGGAGATTTCAATTATGACTTACAAAACCCAAACACAGCAAGCACTTTTCGACCCTTTTGTTGACGAACAAGTTATAGCCCAAGCCGAACTGGAAGAATACATAGAAGCACAGGCTCAAGCCATAGCCCCAGAAGAATTGACATCAGTTGAAATCAGCTTCTATGAGCATGAAATATACCACGCTCAAAAGCTGATTGCTCGGATTACTCATGAGGATGATGATTTTGAGACACAACGTTGGGTAGTGATGATTAACTCGGTTGAGATACACCGTGCAAGCACTTGGGCTAAATGTCACAGTTACATTACTTACCACTACAAGCAGGGTGAATTACCAGTACAAGAAGAAGAAACTCCAGCGACTACCACTGGTAACGAAATCATGGCATCTATTGCCCACGAATGCGAGAAATTTGGGCTAGAACTACTGGAGGACGGCATATATAAAGATAACCAGAAACTGGGTCAAGTAGGTTGCAGCAACGGTAGATGGTGGGTAGTACTCGCATCCTCAGCAGACCTTGGATACGGCGCAAAAAACAAGTCCAGCCTTCTGGGTTGTTTTGATACGCCAACAGTACCAATCGCTGGGTCTATTAAGGCTGGACTTGTTTTCCAGCCAAATGAAACCCAAACCCAAGTGCCATGTGATAGTGCGTTTGATGCGGTGTGGTCGCTGTCGATGGTGTCAGCAAAACAATTCAAAATTCAAAATTCAAAATGCAAAATTGAAGAACCAGCTACACCCAGTACAGCAGCGATGGGTTGTGAACAGTTATTAGACCGTCCTTTTGACCAGTTAACTCCTAGAGAATGGAATCGGCTTTTGAAGTATAAGCCAACGGATGAAACTGAGGATTTGGTAGCAGCGTAGTCCAAACGAAAAAGGGCGATCGCTTTGAACAAGTGTGCTCTAGCCTTCAAACATCAATGAGAGTGAAACAGCTGATTAATATTGCTTAACTTATGATGAACACAACTGAAATAAAGCTTGGATTGTGCAATCCACCATTACCGATTTACCTTTACGTAAATCAAGGTGAATTAAACGGAGAATCTTATCTGTGGTATCGCTACGACACCAATCAAAATAAAAAGATAATTGTCCAACAAAGAGGATTAACGGGATATTTAACCGAGCTACGATTGACGACCAGAGAATTCAAAGGAAAGGACAATATTAAACTAGACATTGTTGTCTCGGCGGACGAAGTTTATATTATTCGCACAGGCGTTGAAACCAACTTCGCCAAAACATTCTTGTTAGCAGCAAAACAATTCAAAATTCAAAATTCAAAATTCAAAATAAAAGAAGGAGTAATCTGCTAAGATGCATAGAATAATCACGATTATAACAGAGTAATTACCAAGCTATGAACCAACAAATAGATATTACGAATAGAACATTTAATTTTGCCGTCCGAATAGTAAACTTATGCAAAGTGTTAGATGAAAATTCAGGAGTTGGACGAGTTTTATACAAACAATTAATTAAGTATTAAGTCTGGAACCTCTATCGGGGCAAACGTTGAATAATCTCAATCTGCTCAAAGCAAAGCTGACTTTGTACATAAACTAGAAATTGCTCTTAAAGAAGCTAGAGAAACAAGATATTGGTTGAGAATTCTGATAACTACGCAAATAATCGAATCATCAAAATTGTTGTCATTACTAACAGAAAGTGAAGAACTCATCAAAATAATCGCTGCGATAATAGTCAAAACCAAGCAGAACAATTCCAAATAATTTTGAATTTTGAATTTTGAATTTTGAATTGAAGAAGTGGTTGCAATTTCAGGATGTCTCGCGTCCGAGCCAGCTTGATGCAAGCTCTGTTGATGAGTTGGTTCAGACCATGTGTTTGGCTTGGGCAACAGATAAATTTGATAATCCCAATACTGCTGCCAGTTCATATCAACAGTATGTAGTTGATGCTGTTGCTGGTGGAAAGGAGGAGGTAGCGGCAATTAGGGCATGGATGCAGCAATGTAATTCAAAATTCAAAATTCAAAATTCAAAATTTCAGAAGTAATAATATACGAGAGTTAATCCGGAAATAAGAGGAATTACCAAGCAATGAGCCAACAAATAGACATTACGAATAGAAGATTTAATTTTTCAGTCAGAATAGTGAATTTGTGCAAAGTCTTAGATGAGAAGCCAGGAGTTGGACGAGTTTTATATAAACAATTAATTAGGTCTGGAACGTCTATAGGTGCAAACGTAGAAGAATCTCAATCTGCTCAAAGTAAAGCTGATTTTGTACATAAACTAGAAATTGCTCTTAAAGAAGCTAGAGAAACAAGATATTGGTTGAGAATTTTGATAAGTACACAAATAATCGAATCATCAAAATTGTTGTCATTACTAACAGAAAGTGAAGAAATCATCAAAATAATCGCCGCAATAATAGTCAAAACCAAGCAGAACAATTCTAAATAATTTTGAATTTTGAATTTTGAATTTTGAATTCGTAAAAAAGCGGGTAGCTTCCTAAAGCTTTCGGGGTAAGCTTGCTAGCCAAACACCAAGAACGACTGGTAATCGTTCACCCAGCTGCGGAAACAACCCAGCTAAAGAAAACATATTTCATCTATTAAGCTAGCAATCTATCAACGCGAAGACCATAGGGGGCTACTCCCATGACCAACACGGAGTAGCAAAAGTGACAAAATATTCAGCAAGAGAGGTGCAGGATGTTTAGTCCTAAGCCTTTCAGCAAAGGAAATCCTTGCCCAGTTTGCAACAGTGATTCGGCATCCTGTCGGTACAATCGAGACGATGAAGACTTTATTCTTTGTCACACTCATGTCGATGCCTCTTTAGGTGAGGTTGTCGGCGGGTTTGTTTGCGTCAAGGAATCCAACGGGCACACGGCAAGCTTTAAACCCTACACTGGCAACCTCTCCGAACAAGCCAAGCGTTCTCTTGAGACTCGGCGTCTACAAGAAAAGCAACTACGCGACAACAAGCGCAAAGCCGAACAGAACAAACGACGCCATCGGGCATTGTCAGCGAGCGATCGCCACAATCTCTACTCTGAAATCCTGGGAGGATTGAAAGTTGACCCAGCAACAACTGCCGACTTGAAAGGACGTGGTTTTACCGACGAGGAAATTGCTAGAAGTGGCTTCAAATCAGTTAGAGAATGGCAGTGGCTAAACAACAAATATGACACACAACTACCAGGTATAAGTAAAAATGGTTGGTCGTTGGCGGTTGGAAGTGGCGGCTACCTCTGCCCAGTACAGGATTTCTCGGGACGCATTGTTGCGGCACAACTGCGACTACATAATCCTGTTGATGGAAATCGCTACAAATGGCTGTCCACACCTTCAACAGCAACGTTGAAAGTGCAACCGGAGGATGAATTGCCATTAGCGGTGTTTCATCCGCCATCTGGCAAGCCGTCAGGAATTGCGATTGTCGAGGGAGTGGGGGCAAAGCCATTTTGGGTAAGCCAGAAGCTCAACTACCTTGTAATTGGCGCGGCGGGTGGACAGTGGCTATCATCACCAAAGCTTTTGGAAAAATATATCAAACAAGCGATCGCTGTTTATGGTGAATTGCCAATAAATGTTATCCCAGATGCCGGCTTTGCTCTAAATAAAGCTGTTGCTAAAAATTTACTTAATCTTTTTGGTTGGCTTCAAGAGAATTTTGTCAATTTAGAAATCAAGGTGCTTGAATGGAATCAAATCCATAAATCTCAAGGTGACATTGATGAACTGAAAGATTTATCAATCGTTCGATGCTTAAAACTTGAATCATTTCTGAAAAAGTACAGGGCGGTGTTTGACACAGAAAAAGGCTCTGTTAATAAACAGTTTCAAGATTGGGCAAAAAGAAGAGTCAAGTTAACTGCCGATATTATTCAGCATGAAAAATGGCTGTCTATTCCCCAAAGAATCGAAAAAGAGTGTGATATCTTGATAGTTCGCAAAGCCTTGGGAGGAGGTAAAACCAATGCCTTGATTGAATATTTAAAACGCTTAGGTAAGGTCGCCCTAGCTGTGAGTTACCGTAATTCTCTAATGGGGAATACGGTATATAGAGCCAATAGTGCAGGACTTAGCGCCATTCACATCAAGGACACCCTTGACATAATTCAGGGTCAAAGAATTGATTTCAGACTTGATGATAGTACGAAACTGTACTGCGGGTGTGCTGATAGTTTCCAAAAGTTTGACAAGGTAATTGAGCACAATCCGGAATACATTTTGATTCATGATGAAGTCTGCTCAATTTTCAATCATCTAAAGGGAGGAGGAACACTAAAAGACAGACAGCAGCAAGCAATTGAATGGGATGTAAATGCAATTAGAAATTCCAGCTTTGCCATCATGATGGATGCGTTTGTATCTGATAGAGATGTCGAATTTCTAAGAGCATTATTTCCATCAAAGAGAATCAAAGTACTCGATAGCATTCATCCGACTAAGCCAAGAAAATTTATTTTTTTGGAGACAGAAAGCAGCACAAAAGAATACACTCAGGGTGCAAAGTATTTGCCCTCTCAACTAGTAGAAAAAGCCAAGGCAGTCGGTAAAGTACTTTGGATTAGCGATTCTCAAAGAAGTTGTGAACTGGCAGACGAAATGTTGACTGGCATTGGCCATAAGCATTATCGGTTAGATGGTAAGACCAGTCATGAAGAATTAGCCAAACAATTCCAGTCAAACCCGAAGGATTTTATTGTCACGCAGTTGCTTGATTCAACTAGCCTTAGTCCCAGTGCAGAATCTGGGCTGTCGATTGATTTATACGATTATTTCGATGTGGTGTGTCTCGATATTAGGGGAACCGTTGGAGTTAATACACTGCTTCAGATGTCGGGGCGCTTGAGAGATACGGATGTGCCTATTTACGTGGCTTGTCCTGAATTTGTCAACATCACCAAAGACCCATGTCCGTATCCGATGGCGCAGGTAGAGGAGGTATTGCTCACGCGCATTAATTGGTTGCTCGAATCGGCAAAAGAAGCGGACGAGCGTTTGATTAATAGCGACTTCGTAGCCAACATGTTTGACGAGATGGCTACGAAATTCTCCTCTGACCCTTGGTTTTTGGCTTCTCTTGAGGATGCCAAGCAGTTGAAGTACGAGCATCAAAATTTGAAAATGTGCCTCAAGACTGCGTTAGCTCAAGCAGGAAATATAGTCATCGACCATGTTGAAAAAGCCGACGAAGGGCAGCATTCCCAGGTCAAGGAAACTAAAGAAATAATTAAGGAACGAGAGGCAAAGAAAATATTCGACTCACCCGATATTGAATGGGAAAAAGCGCAGGAATTAATGAAAAAGGATGTGAATTACGACCAAAAGTGTCAAATTGCCAAAGCACGATTGAAACATCTGTTGCCTGGAATTGAGGATACACCTAGCTGGTCGCCTCAACTGGTTAAAGCTTTACTGATTGACGACCCCCAGTTCATCAACAAACGCTGGCGATTGATGCAGCTACAACAGGAGGAATTGGCTGCTTCTGTTTTTAAGAATTCGCACTCCTGGTGCTTTGAGCATGGCTTCACAGCTGACCAAGTGTGGAAGGCAAGTACTACCAAGATTGATGCACTTAAAGTATTGGGGGTTGGGCAAATAATTGAAGCATCAGAGTTCTCCAGCCAAGATGATTGGGTGCTAACTATCGTTGAGGAGTATTACTCTCAACAAGAATATTTCAACCTGATTGGAATACCCAAAGCTAAAAAATCTCACAAGAAGTTGTCCCACATCAAGACGATGGTCGATAGGTTTTTGGATTATTTTGGGCTTGTAAGTAGGCACTCAAGGAAGACTAAGGATCGCAGATGGTACACTGCCCAGGCACCAGAGGCAATTAATGGCTTTTTGTCCGACATTGATCAGTGTCTGAAGCGAAGGGGTGAAAAATCTATCGATGATGCTACCTACTTATCCGCTCCAATGGCGATCGCTCGGATGCAGCAGCAACGGGAGTGGGAGCAACAGCACCGAGCAGACCTCAACAACCGGATACACCAAGTCGCACTCAATCGAAATGACTCCGACTTGGTGGCATCGATTCGGTCTTATTCTATAGAACTAAACGAAAACGATGCCACCAAATCATCAGACAAAAAGCCCTGTGGGCAAACCCAGGAGTGGGATAAGCCAGAATCGATAGGGGATGTAACCAACTATATCGAGTCTGAGCGGGTGGCATCGATTCGGTCTTATTCTATAAAACTAAACGAAAATGATGCCACCAAATCATCAGACAAAAAGCCCTGTGGGCAAACCCAGGAGTGGGATAAGCCAGAATCGATAGCCCAGAACATAGCACCAACTGAAATTGTGGTACAACCATGTCTTGGAGTGAGCGCACCAGGTTCGACACCCGAACCACAACAAGAGACAGCCGGAAAGCCTTGCTGGGTGTGGCATTGCTCCCAATGGAAGCAGGCGACCCTTAAAACACTCCAAGACAAACCACCCTCGAAATTCTTCAAGGCAGTTGTGGAACTTGTTTCTGGGCTCTCCATGATCGTGTGGCAACGAGAGTGTTTTGAGATGGCGGCATGACCAAAACAATTCAAAATTCCACGCCCGCAAAATTCAAAAGAATATTGGGTTGGGTGGTAGTCAAGAATTGATTCACTATTTATTTATATAGGTAGTGGCTACCGCTACACATACTACGGGTGTAGCATAAACCGTAGTCACCACCTGCTGAGCGTCAACCCAAGCGTTGGGTGGTAGTCATGGATTGGTTATCTATTTATTTATATAGATGGTGGCTACCGCTACATATACTACGGGCTCCGCACAAACCGTAGTCACCACCAGTCGTAGTCATACTGGGAATACAGTAGTCATTGATTAGTTATCTATTTATTTATATAGGGGGTGGCTACCGCTACACATGCTACTGGTGTAGTATAAGCCGTAGCCACCATCTGCCGTATTCAATATTGGGTTGGGTGGTAGTCATTGATTGATTTATCTATTTATTTATTATGAGTGGTGGCTACCACTACATATACTACGGGCTCCGCACAAGCCGTAGTCACCAAAGCGTGGTAGTCGATATTGGGTTGGGGGGTAGTCATGGATTGATTAATCTATTTGTTTATATAGGTGGTGACTACACCCGACAGCTTAAAGCTGTTGTAAAGGATTTGGAGCGCATCGATTGCGATCGCTGTTTGGTAGCCACCATCGATGGGGCGTCAATATTGGGGATATGGTAGTCATTGATTGATTATCTATTTATTTATATAGGTGGTGACTACGGGGATATAAGTTGGTCGTATTGGTCGGGGATGAAGAAGAATGAGTCTCGGTGGACGCTCGACAGCCTCGGGTCGCCGCATGTAGCCACCATCGATGGTAGTCATATTGGGAAATTGGTAGTCATGAATTGATTAATCTATTTATATATAGGTGGTGAGAAGAGGCTCTTTGCACTTTGCAGGGCGCAAGGGGGAGAATCCATCTCGCATGCACCCTTCTCCCTTCCCAAGAGCTTGGTTTGGTGGTGGCTACGGGCTACGAAGTTTGGAGTAGCGATCGCCCTTCAACAACAACACTCTTGATTGGAACAAACAAAACTGCTCCTGTGTGTCATCAATTCGGTCTATTTTGGAATCACCTCAAATATCTTTTGAGAGCGATAAAAACAAACATCAAATTCCATGAAAAAGTTAGCTTGTCCTAACAAGAGTGGTATCTGAGTAGCCTGCGTCCAAGCAAATACCAACCTAACACTCGGAAATTGCCCAACAGTAGCAGATAAAATTAACACTCGTGCTTCAAACTGAGCTAAGTTACCTGATAATTGAAGCATGGTTGTTTGCTGTTCCCAAACTACTCCTAATTCAACTCCAACTTGATAGGGAAGAACATTTACCATTGCTCCTGTATCCAAAAGCCCAATAACTTTCTGTGATTTTTCCCTATAATTCAACGTCAGTGGCAAAAAAGGCTTGAAGCTTGCTTCTCCCGAACTGCTATCAGTTGAAACAAAAGAATATCTTGCTGGGTTACTCATGATTTAAGGAAGTTTCGGCATTCAAAGCCTCTAACATGATATTGGCCGCCTCTACTGCGTCGTAGGGAGACCAAACGGGATAGGACGCACCAGACTTTATCAGATTATTTTCTTCGTTTGCTAGCTCGGCAGCCAAAAGTTGAATAACTTGAAGTTTATCTACGCGATTAAGTCTGCGTAATTGTTCCACTAACTCAGTAGATACCATTGTTAACAAGTGCGTGTTTACTGATTTGATATCAATATTTAGGATAACCTGTAAAATCATTATTTTGCTTAGCTTGTAAGGCTCAAGGTATTCTAAAAGCTCAAATTTAATAGGGTGCGGCTCCCATTCGTTCTTAGCTGGGATTTTTTTACGATTTCTCCTAACAATTCAAAATCTTATGGACAAAAGCCTTGAGTTGTTCAATATCTCTACCGGATTGTCGGTTGCCTGTTGCGAGTTGATGATGCCTTCTGAGTCGTGGTACTGCTCGATCTTCTCGTGGTAGTTTGTGAGAAATTGTTGTGTAGCATTTCGATGAATGCCGAATTCACGCTCAAGCAGTCCTTTTGTAATTGCAAAGGTTTTGTCAGGATGCTTAGGTAACGGATGCTGTGTGGGTTGGAACTGTCCGAGCGAAACAACCGAGCGCGTGTCGGCGTCCAGTCAAAATTTCAGGTTCACAGGAGCGAAGCAATTCTTGTACTTTTTGGGGATATACGTATACACGTATAGCTTGAAGGTAATGAAGCTTATCAGCTAGAGTCTGTCGCGAATAAAAGCCTTAAGTTCGTGAAGATTTCTGCCTTTTTGACGGTTGTGAGTGTGGGAATTTACCACACCGATAGAGTCGTGATAATGGCAAATATCGTCTTGGTAGGCAGTAAAAAACTGCTTGACAGCGCCAGGGTGGATGCGCCATTCACGCTCTAGCAAGCGCTTAGTGAAAGCAAAGCTGCGATTGGGATACTGGTGGTTCCACTGTTTGAGTGCTAAGAAAATCCGCATCGCCCGTTGTTGTGCGCTACCAGCTGGGACACTTTGAAGAGGCATGGGAGCTCTTAGCTCTGAGCAGGGGGAAGAAAGAACTTTCCCCTCTGCTAAGAGCGCCCTGCCCGAAACCTCTTCCTCCCCCTTGCAAAGAGCAAAGTGCCCCCTTGCCTCTTGTTGTTGAGTAGAGTAGTGATATTTGTTTTCTAACAATTGGTTATAAGCTTTTAACAATAATGCTTGAGATTGCTTTAATCGTGTATTCTCGGCTATAAGGTTTGTAATTTCAGTTTCCAGTTCGGCATCGGTTGTTGTGTGCTGTGCCTTCAACGTAGTAATTTGTTGGCGTAGGTTTAAAACTTCTTGTGTTAGTAATGCCAAAGTTTTGGACAACTCAACTAGGGTTAGAACATTTACCGCATTGTCCCCATTCTGGTACGTGTTAGACCCTGTTACCTCAACAGTTTGGCTTTGTCTTGAGCTAGGCATTGGCGATTTGGGCATTTGATCTCAGATGACTGGTAGAGCTACCTGCTTTTAAATCATACACCTGTTATTCGCGCGGTAATTGCGCTTGGGTGTTCGAGCCATTGGGAATATGCGTATACAAGTGGGTATATACGTATATCTAAGTCGCGAGCTTACTACTTGCTTATTACTCATTACTAACCACTAACCACTAACCACTAACCACTAACCACGCTCCAACGCTCCAACACTCCTACTTACCAATGGCGTGATTAACAAAGTTCTTGAGTAGTTGGAGATTGCGGCCAGGTTTGCGGTTGTGCCCACGTTCGTTTTTGACGCCAATAGAGTTGTGGTGTTGCTGGATTTGTTGATGGTAAGCAGTTAAAAACTGCTGTACAGCATTGCGGTAAATGTGGAAATCGCGTTCAAGCAAGCATTGGGTGATGGCGAAAGTGCTTTCTGGATGCTGGTGGTTCCATTGTTTGATGGCTTGGAAGACTTGGATGGCTCGGTGTAGAGCGCTACCGGGTTTGGTCGGGGTGGGGAGTGTGGGGAGTGTGGGAGGTACCTCTGGTGTGGGAAGTTCCTCACACTTGTGTTCTTCCCACACTTGTGTTCTCCCCTCTCTCCCCCCTCTCCCCACACTCCCGATTCCTCCCTTGCTTAGGTGGGATGGGGTGTGATTGTTTTGTAATAATTCGTTGTAAGCCGCTAGGAGAGAGGATTGGGCTTGCTTGAGGTGTAAATTTTCAGCTATTAGGTGTTCAAGTTCAGATTTGCTGGCATCAATATCTTGTAGGCGAGCCTTGGCACTATCTCGCTCGATGGTAAGTTCAGTGACTTGTTGGCTGAGGGTAATGACTTGCTGTGTAAGCAATGCCAGAGTTTGAGAAAGGTCAATGATTGGCTGAGGTGTTTGTTTTGGGATTTCGCTATATTCGCGATGCGGCTGTTGCTGTTGTGTTGGTTCTAGATGATTGGGGTTGCCAGCCGCTTCTACAACTGGTGTATTGTCGGAGGGTGGGATAAGTTTCACCATCCAATCATCGTTATTAAGCGACTGTAAGCGTGATTCAAGAGCGTTGAGTAGTTCAGACATTTGCTGCTCTTGTGGCTGGTTTGGGTAGATTGCGTCGAGTACAGCACAAAGGCGCTGCAATTGACTGCTGTCAAATGGTAGTTGTTGCGTGGATGGCGAGACTGCTTCTTTCTCAATAATACTGCCACCTGAAGAGGCTCTTTGCAGGGTGCTCTTTGCAGGGGGAGGAATTTCTCCCGAGCTTTGCGCTCCCTGCTCAAGAGCCTCTTGTTGGGGGTGATCTGGTAGTGTGGTATCGGCTTTGAGTTTAACTCCCCGCCTCGTAATAGGTGTGCCATTGTCATCAACCAAATAGTAATGAAAATAGTGGTCAGTGGCTCTGGAATTGGCAGCGGTAATCTCAGAGTCGAGGACGTGTCCTAAGTAATTTTGAAGGAAGCGATGTATATGTTGGTTGTCCCGGCAGAAAAAGTGAATGGCGATCGCTCCATACAAAGCTCTCAACCGATGAATTGAAACAGTCTTAAAACCTTCGAGAACAGGTACTAGTCCTGTATCTCCAAAAATTGTTTGCACTCGTCGATTCACACGGGAGTTGAAAGCTTCCACTTGTGGGTGAGTGTCATCAAGTCCTGCTAGTGCTTGCATTGTGGGCATAGTCCGATAGCGTTCAATGACTGGTAGTAATTCACTAGCAGCAATTAAGCTAAGAATGTTATAGCCTACCGCGTCAGCTTTTTTCTGTTGTCCTTGAAAGTGAATCAAGTAAGGATGTTGAGTTGGTAGAAATTGCCCGACGCTAACTACTTCAGTGTGTCGGCGTCCAGTCAGCGCTGCGATCGCGATCGTTAAAATTTCAGGTTCACAGGAGAGCAGCAATTCTTGGACTTTGGCAAGATATTCGTATACACGTATGCCCTGTAGGTTGTCTTGTCGCTGGTTGTTATTGGCAGTGGTAAGCGATCGTAGTTGGTTTTGAGTCGCAGTATCATAGGTTAGAAACTCAAGAGCGTAGTGTGTTTGAGTTGTACCAGAATCACTGCCGTCACGTTTTGTCCATTTTTTCGGGTAGCTGTTTTGGTCGTTAAGGTGCAAGCGACCGTTGGCGATCGCTTCTTTGATAACTCGCGTGTAATTTGGCAAATATACACTGTTGATAGAGCTTTGGGGAAAACCTTCTTCTAGCAAAGCTTTCTCAGAGTCACAAAGTTCTCGAATCCGCTCAAGGCTGTCTTGTCCATTTTGGTTGAGGGATATCAATCGATCTAGGAGAATCAACGTTAAAGTTTCTCGCTCACAGCGAGTTAAACGGGTGCGCTCCCCAGCTTGAATTCTTTTGCGGTAGTTTTCTACAATGGATGAGCGAGTAAGGTCAAATTGTGTTGCGAGGCTCATTGTACCACAATTGTATTATCAAGGTTACAAATGGTCGGTAAAGCTCGATTTCTATACAGATATACTAACACGCATACAGATGTCTCGCCAGCGTTAGATCAAAATATGTGTAGATATGTGTAGTGAAAAGTTGCGATTGTTCTGGATTTTTCAGGCCTTGGGAATATCTAAGTAAATCTGGGCAACCTTCCCCACGAGTAAACGCGAGTGCGCCGTATAGATATCGTGGAGAGGGTATGCGTAGGCAGGTTCTTCTCAGTTAATCATGATTATTGACAAATAACCCTGCCGTGACACTTGCCAAGGTTGCCCAGATAACCTGCGAAAAAATGAAACCGATCGCTGCGGTAATTCTTGTCTGTTTTGGTAGAGATATATTTGTATATAGGTAGATCTGCGAGATTGTTTTGGTGTTTTGATTATGAAATAATAGAAAAGAGAATGTGCTACGAGGTGATTGATGGAGAGTTAAGGGAATAATTTCATAGAAAGATTTAATGAAGTCGAATGGCGGCTGTGGCGGCTGTAGCTAAAGGGAGCAAATAGGGCGGCGATGGCGCAGAGCGCCCGCCGTAGGCGAACGCTTTTGCGAATTGATTGTGTGTTTCGGGTTTCGGGAATTTTTAGTATACTAGAAAACTAAGTATACAGTGAAATCGGTTAGTATACATATAAGCTGTCAGCATAAAAAAGAAGAGTAAGCCATAAAGGGAGCAACGCGATTTTCGTACACAAGTAAAATGGTTGATATAGAGTAGAGAAATGGTCGATAGGCTGTATAGGCTGTAAAAGGCTGTTTTTGAGGGGTTTGAGTCGAATGGCACCTTCGCATGCGATCGCCAATCGCAAAGCATCAAAATCAAAGGGGATTTTTATGATAAAAACGGCTTATGAAACTACTTCAATCACCGCAAATGCATACAAATATTTTCTTGTTTAATACATTTTTTTGCAGCAGACTTATGCTTTTATGGAATTCCTTACCAAGCCGGAAATTGTTTATGGAGTCACGCTCTTTGACGCAAATATGTGTAACCCTTGTGCAGCAAAGCTTTTGCATGTATGCAATGCAAGTCTGCAATGCTAAGTATAAATTAATACAACAATGCAAGCATAAGCTAATTAACGCAGATATGAATAAAAATATAAGCAATTTAAATACATAAGTAAATCTAATCAATAAGCCGGGTGGGACATCGCGTTTTTTGGAATTCCAAAAAACGCGATGTCCCACCCGGCTTATTG